>JAFXTJ010000052.1 GCA_017535945.1 Lachnospiraceae bacterium | reverse complement strand
TCTCAACGATGCCCAATGCGAGGTATTTCCGCGCCGGGACGATCCCTTCTTTTACTGCCTTTGCCGCAAATATGGTTCCCGCAGCAGACATCGCCAGACATGGCAGGGGTGACAAAACGATACCCAGGATGCCGACAAGGGTGAACAGGGAGTAGATCGTGCCTTGTCCGTGGGAGAAGCGAGCATGAGCGCGAATACCATACACATCACCGTGACCGCGAAAACAGCGATCGGGATCAGCAGCAATACTCTGATTTTCGAAATGTTCCTGCTTTTCATGGGTTCATCCGTACCGTTTCTTCCATTATAATCCATATTGTCGTCCCGTGCATCCGCATCCGTAACTGTCTCTTGACAAAGCGCGGCATTCGCGCGTATTATGATATGTCAGCAAAGGCGTTGACGGGCTTATCCCGTCGACGCCTTTTTTTCTGTTGAAAGAGGGAGGCAGTATGGTCAAGTATGTATTTGTAACCGGTGGAGTGGTGTCCGGACTGGGCAAGGGGATCACGGCAGCATCCCTGGGAAGGCTGCTGAAGGCCCGCGGATACCGTGTGACAATGCAGAAACTCGATCCCTACATCAATATCGATCCCGGGACCATGAATCCGGTGCAGCACGGGGAAGTGTACGTGACGGAGGACGGGACGGAGACGGATCTGGATCTGGGACATTATGAGCGGTTCATCGATGAGAATCTCGGCAGAAATGCCAATGTGACCACAGGCAAGATCTACTGGTCCGTTTTGCAGAAGGAGCGCCGCGGGGATTACGGCGGCCATACCGTGCAGGTGATCCCGCATGTGACGGACGAGATCAAGAGCCGTTTCTACAGGGATTATGACGAGAAGGAGACCACCATCGCGATCATCGAGGTCGGAGGTACCGTCGGTGACATCGAGAGCCAGCCGTTTCTGGAGGCGATCCGTCAGTTCCAGCGCGAGGTCGGTTTTCAGAATGCGATCCTGCTGCTGGTTTCGCTGATCCCGTACCTGCGATGCTCAGCGGAGCTCAAGACCAAGCCGACCCAGAACGCGGTGAAGACGCTGCAGGGGATGGGGCTGCAGCCGGATGTGATCGTCTGCCGCAGCGAGATGCCGCTGGAGGCGTCCGTGCGGGACAAGATCGGATTATTCTGTAATGTGCCTGCCTCTCATGTATTGCAGAATCTGGATCTGAACTATCTTTATGAAGCGCCGCTCATGATGGAGGAGGAAAAACTGGCCCAGATCGTCTGTGAGGATCTGGCGCTTCCGTGCCCGGAACCGGATCTCACGGATTGGGAAGAGGTCGTGACGACCCTCAGAGGACTGGATGTCAGCCATCCGGTGCGCATCGCGATCGTCGGAAAATACACGGCACTTCACGATGCATACCTGAGTGTGGTGGAGGCACTAAAGCATGGCGGGATCCGCAACCGGACGGCTGTGGAGATCGTGTGGGTGGATTCGGAACATGTCTCGCAGGATAATGCGGAGAAGACTTTTGCCGGCGTGGACGGGATCCTGGTCCCCGGCGGTTTCGGAGACCGCGGGATCGAGGGGATGGTGGACGCGGTCCGTTACGCCAGAGAAAAGAAGATCCCTTATCTGGGGATCTGTCTGGGAATGCAGCTGGCGATCGTGGAGATCGCGAGAGATCTGGCCGGACTTACGGGAGCCGGATCCGTGGAGATCGATCCGAATACACCGCACCCCGTGATCCACCTGATGCCGGAGCAGAACGGTGTGGAGAATATCGGAGGCACGCTGCGGCTGGGCGCATGGCCCTGCGTGCTCCGTGATGGTACGATCGCAAGGGAACTCTACGGGGCGGAGGAGATCTCCGAGCGTCACCGCCACCGTTATGAGGTGAACAATGATTACAGGGAGCGTCTCAAGGAGGCGGGCGTTGTGCTCTCGGGCCTGTCGCCGGACGGCCGGATCGTGGAGATGATGGAACTGCCGCGTGAGGTGCATCCGTATTTTGTGGCGACACAGGCACATCCGGAGTTTAAGTCGAGACCCAATCATCCGCATCCGCTGTTCACGGGTCTGATCAAGGCTGCGCTGGAGTGCAGGAGTACGGGCGATGCGGGAAATTCATGAGGAGTGCGGGATCTTCGGGATCCGGGCCACGGGGAGTGCGCCGCTGGCGCACAAGGTGGCTGTCGGACTGACGGCACTGCAGCACAGAGGTCAGGAGGCGGCGGGGATCGCGGTCAATGAGGACCGGATCATCCGTTACCACAAAGGGCTCGGACTGGTCCATGAGGTATTTACACCGGAGGAGATCGGGCGTCTCGGGAACGGACGGATCGCTGTCGGTCATGTCCGGTATTCGACCAGCGGCAATAACACCGTGATGAATGCGCAGCCGATGGTCGTGAAGCATGTCAAGGGGCAGCTGGCGCTGTGCCACAACGGTAATCTTGTCAATTCCTATGAACTCAGACGCCGTCTGGAATTAAGCGGCTGTATCTTTCAGACCACCAGCGATACGGAGGTCATCTCCTATCTGATCACCGCAAACCGGCTGGAAGCACCGTCGATCGAAGAGGCGGTCCGCAGAACGCTGCAGGAACTGCACGGGGCTTTTTCTCTGGTGATGATGTCGCCGGCAAAGCTCCTCGCGTGCCGTGACCGGTACGGACTCAGGCCGTTGTGTATGGGTGAGACGCCGGCCGGGGAGATCGTCTTTGCATCGGAGAGCTGTGCGCTGGACGCGGTGGGAGCAAGGCTCATACGTGAGCTGAATGCGGGCGAGCTGGTCGTTGCCGATGAGACAGGGATCCATTCCTACGACTGTTTCCCGGGGCAGAGCAGACAGGCTTTGTGCGTGTTTGAATATATCTATTTTGCACGGCCGGATTCCCTGATCCGCGGCGTGTCCGTGCAGAGCGCGAGAAAGCGCGCGGGCGCTTTTCTGGCAAAGGATCATCCCGCGGACGCGGATCTGGTGATCGGTGTGCCGGATTCCGGACTGGATGCCGCTCTTGGCTATGCGGAGGAATCCGGGATCCCGTACGGGATCGGTCTGGTCAAGAATAAGTATATCGGCAGGACCTTTATCGCACCGACGCAGGAGGAACGCTCGGAGCAGGTCCGCCTGAAGCTCAATGCGGTCTCCTCCGCCGTGCAGGGGAAACGCGTTGTGCTGATCGACGATTCGATCGTGCGCGGGACGACCAGCGCCTATATCATCAGACTGCTCAAGGAAGCCGGAGCAACGGCGGTACACATGCGGATCTCCGCGCCGCCGTTTTTGCATCCCTGTTACTATGGTACGGATGTTGATTCCGCGAACAGTCTGATCGCCAACGGACATACTCCGGAAGAGATCGCCGGGATGATCGGAGCGGATTCCCTGGGGTTCCTCACGGTGGAGAGGGCGCTGTGCCTCGCCGGAGATGACGCTTCGGGAGCATTCTGCGCGGCATGCTTTAATGGCGTGTATCCGGACGGAACACCGGTGGTGACGGATAAGGAACGGTTTGAATAACGCGCAGAGCGCGTTCAAAAATCAGCAGGATATGAAAAGGGGTCCCGCCAGTGGGACCCCTTTTCATAATGGAGGAAACAAATAAAGAAAGATGTAGCTTATTCCACATCCTGCAGTGCGTTGATGTCTTCCTCTCCGGTACGCACCTTAACAACACGGCTCACATTGTAGACAAAGATCTTGCCGTCGCCGATATGGCCGGTGTAGAGAACACGCTTGGCTGTCTCGATCACCTTGTCGACGGGGATCTTGGAGACGATCACCTCGACCTTGATCTTGGGCAGCAGGGTCGCGTCCATTTCAACTCCGCGGTAGCGGCTGCCGCTGCCTTTCTGGATACCGCACCCCATGACCTGTGTCATCGTCATGCCGGTGACGCCCAGATCATTGAGTGCGCGCTTCAGGGCATCGAATTTGGTCAGCTTGCAGATGATGGAAACCTTGTGCATGCCGGTATCAAAGGTCTGCGCAAGAGGAGCTTCCTGAACCACCTTAACCGCCGCATCCTTCTGCGCGGCGCTCGCCTGCGCGTAATCATCCGTACCGAGGTCGGTGTTCTCATTGGCATCGACGATCATGGTATTGGAGACATCCATGATGGAGAAACCGGCATAGGCACTGGCCAGACCGTGCTCCGTCGCATCCAGACCGGTGATCTCCTCCTCTTCGGTGACACGCAGACCAAAGATGGCCTTGATCACCAGGAAAGCCACGGTGATCGTGAGAGCCGTCCATGCGGCCACACTCACGAATCCGAGGAGCTGGATCCCCAACTGCTTCACGCCGCCGCCGTAGAACAGACCGACAACGCTGTCATTGCCCGGAGCGGAAGCGGTTCCGAAGAGACCTACCGCGATGGTGCCCCAGATACCGTTCATCATATGGACGGCGACTGCACCCACGGGATCGTCGACGCGCAGCTTCTCATCCAGGAACCAGACACCGAAGACCACCAGAAGTCCGGATACGGCGCCGATCACGATGGCGCCGAAGGCGTCCGTGACATCGCAGGGAGCGGTGATGGCGACAAGGCCTGCCAGAGAGGCGTTGAGGCTCATCGAGACATCGGGCTTGCCGTATTTGACCCAGGTGAAGATCATCGTTACGACCGTTGCGACCGCGGGTGCGATGGTGGTCGTCACGAAGACGCTTGCCAGCTGTTCCAGAGAGGTGCAGGCTGCACCGTTGAAGCCGTACCAGCCGAGCCACAGGATGAAGACACCCAGTGCGCCGATCGCCAGGTTATGGCCAGGGAAAGCATTGACCTTGGTGATCTTCCCGTTCTTGTCTTTGGAGAACTTGCCGATGCGGGGCCCGAGGATCGATGCGCCGATCAGCGCGGAGATACCGCCTACCATATGGATCGCGCAGGAGCCCGCAAAATCATGGAAGCCAAGCTCCGCGAGCCAGCCGCCGCCCCAGATCCAATGCGCCTCGATGGGGTAGATCAGGGCGGAGATAACGGCCGAGTAGATGCAATAGGAAATGAATCTCGTGCGTTCCGCCATGGCACCCGACACGATCGTGGCTGTCGTTGCACAGAATACCAGGTTGAATACAAAATTGGACCAGTCAAAGTTCGTGTAATCGGTAAAAATCGCCAGAGTGGGTTTTCCGATGAAACCGCCCAGCGCGTTCTCACCCAGCAGCAGGCCGAAGCCCAAAGGGATGAACACGCAGGTACCGATACAGAAATCCATCAGATTCTTCATGATGATATTACCCGTATTCTTGGCGCGGGTGAAACCCGCCTCCACCATGGCAAAGCCGGCCTGCATCCAGAAGACCAGCGCGGCGCCGATGAGAAACCAGACGCCGAAGATCTGTCCGTTTAAGAGTTCGTACAATTCTTCCATATCACTCTTCCTCCTCTCGATTTGTTCTGCCACCCTCCCTGCGCGCCCGGGGATGTGTGACAAATAAATAAACGCGAAAAAAGGAGCCGGATCGGTCCGACTCCTTTGTCGCGTTTTATTGGACCATATCATGCACTGTTTTCGGATGCTTGTCAAGACCGTTTTTGAAATTTTTAAAAATCTCCTTGACAAATCCCGACCGGCGCGCCTATTATGTGGCATGTCAACAAAGGCGTTGGCGGGATGATCCCGTCAGCGCCTTTTTTCGCGTATATGCGGAGCCGGATGGAGCGAAGCGGAGTCGAGGTTGCGTCCGCATATACGCGAAAACAGTGGAAGGAACAGCGCAAAGCAGAACACAGAAGAAAAGAGGAAGAACAAACATGTGCTCGATCATGGGTTTGACAGACAGATCAACAGACAGGGGGACCTTGCGGGAGGTCTTCGACCGCACGATCTCACGCGGCCCGGACATGAGCCGCGTGATGGAGGCGGGGAACGGGATCCTCTGCTTTCACAGGCTGTCGATCATGGGTCTGCATGAGGAAGGAATGCAGCCTTTTACGCTGGACGGCGATGTGCTCGTATGCAACGGAGAGATTTATGGATTCCGCGCGTTAAAGGAACAACTGTCGGACCGCTATACCTTTATCAGTGACAGTGACTGTGAAGTGCTGCTCCCGCTGTACCATGAATACGGCACGCGGATGTTTCCGATGCTGGGTTCGGAATTCGCCCTGATCCTGTACGATCACAAACGGGATACATTTCTTGCCGCCAGAGATCCGATCGGGATCCGCCCGCTGTATTACGGATACCTCGCTTCCGGTGCCATTGCATTTGCCTCGGAGCCGAAGAACCTCGTCGGGCTGTGTGCGCAGATCCGCCCCTTCCCGCCCGGGCATTATTATCTGGACGGAGAATTTCACAGTTATATCGATCTGACCGGCGTGCGGGAATATCTGCCGGATGACGCGGACAGCGCTGCGCGCGGGATCAGGGAACGTTTGATCCGCTCGGTGGAGACGCGTCTCGACGCGGACGCGCCGCTGGGCTTCCTGCTTTCGGGCGGTCTGGACTCCAGCCTCGTATGCGCGATCAGCGCAAAGCTCCTGGGCAGAAAGATCCGCACCTTTGCGATCGGAATGGAGCAGGATGCGATCGATCTCAAGTATGCGAAGCAGGTGGCGGATTTCATCGGCGCGGAGCATACGGAGGTCTTCATGACGCCGGAGGAGGTGATCGCGGCGCTCCCCGATGTCGTGAAGCTGCTGGGTACCTGGGATATCACGACAATCCGTGCGAGCATGGGCATGTATCTGTGCTGCAAGGCGATCCATGAGACCACGGATGTGCGCGTGCTCATGACGGGCGAGATCTCCGACGAACTTTTCGGCTACAAGTATACCGACTATGCGCCGGACCCGGAAAGCTTCCAGGCGGAGTCAAAGAAGCGCATCGATGAACTGCATATGTATGACGTGCTCAGGGCTGACCGCTGCATCAGTGTCAACTCCCTGGAGGCGCGGGTGCCGTTCGGGGATACGGAATTTGTGCAATATGTCATGCAGCTGGATCCGCGGATCAAGATGAACACATACCATATGGGAAAATATCTTCTGCGCCATGCTTTTGAAGAAGACCACATCCTGCCGGAGTCGATCCTGTGGAGACAGAAGGCGGCCTTTTCCGATGCGGTGGGACATTCCATGGTGGATGATCTCAAGGCCTATGCGGAGGAGAGATACACGGACGCGGAGTACGAAGAGAGAAGAAAAAAGTATTCCTATTGCACACCTTTTACCAAAGAGAGTCTGCTCTATCGCGAACTGTTCGAGGAGTACTATCCGGGACAGGCGGAGATGATCAAAGATTACTGGATGCCGAACAAGGCCTGGGAAGGCTGCGATGTCAACGATCCTTCGGCGAGAGTACTGGCAAATTACGGAGAGAGCGGGTCATAGAGAGTCAACCGACAACAGGGACACTGACATAAGGAAACTGTTCACTGAGGAAGGAGGGAACCATGAAAACACAGAAAAGCACATTAACGGAACTGTTCGGGAGCATGGTATTCGGAGAGGAGACCATGAAGGAAAGGCTTTCTCCCATGGCGTACGGTGCCTGGAAGAAGTGCATCACCGAAGGCAATTCTCTCGATCTGGCGACCGCCAATGAGATCGCTGAGGCGATGAAGCAGTGGGCAGTCGAGAAAGGTGCGACCCACTACACACACTGGTTCCAGCCGATGACAGGCTTCACGGCGGAGAAGCATGACAGCTTCATCGCGCCGACGCAGGGCGGCCGGATCCTCATGGAGTTTTCCGGCAAGGAACTGGTGAAGGGCGAGCCGGATGCGTCCAGCTTCCCGTCGGGCGGCCTGCGCGCCACCTTTGAGGCGAGGGGTTACACGGCGTGGGATCCGACTTCCTTTGCTTTTGTGAAGAACGGCTCTCTCTATATCCCCACCGTCTTCTGTTCCTACGGCGGACAGGCTCTTGATAAGAAGACGCCGCTCCTTCGTTCCATGGATGAAGTGAGCAGACAGTCGATCCGGATCCTGAGACTCTTCGGTGATGAAGAGACGAAGCGCGTCACCGCGCAGGTCGGACCGGAGCAGGAATACTTCCTGATCGATAAGGAACTCTATGAGAAACGCATGGATCTGCGGCTCACCGGACGGACGCTCTTCGGCAACAAGCCGCCCAAGGGACAGGAACTTGAGGATCACTATTTCGGTCAGATCAAGCCCCGCGTCGCGGCTTTTATGGCGGATCTCGACGAGGAACTCTGGCGCGTCGGCGTGCTCTCCAAGACCAAGCACAATGAGGTCGCTCCTTCGCAGCATGAGATGGCCCCGGTCTACTCCGATGCCAATGCCGCCTGCGACCAGAACCAGCTCGCGATGGAACTGATGAAGACCGTTGCCGACCGGCACGGCTTCCACTGCCTGCTGCATGAGAAGCCCTATGCGGGTGTCAACGGCTCCGGCAAGCATGACAACTGGTCATTGTCCACCGACACCGGGAAGAACCTGTTCAAGCCGGGATCCACGCCCCGTCAGAACGCACAGTTCCTGCTCTTCCTCGCCGCTTTTGTAAAGGGAGTGGATGAGTATCAGGAGGCGCTGCGTGTAACGGTCGCGAGCGCGGGCAACGACCACCGTCTCGGCGCCCAGGAGGCTCCGCCGGCCATCATCTCCATCTTCCTCGGTGATGAACTGGAGGCCGTTGTGGAGAGCATCATCAGCGGAAAGCCGATCAAATCGGGCGGCAAGCGGTCGCTTACGATCGGTGTCGATGTGCTGCCCGCGATCCCGCAGGACAACACGGACCGCAACCGTACGTCGCCGATGGCCTTTACCGGCAACAAGTTTGAATTCCGTATGCTGGGCAGCGCACAGTCGATCTCCGGACCGAACATTGCGCTGAACACCATCATGGCGCAGGAATTGAAGGAGTTCGCGGATAAGCTGGAGAAGTCCAAGAACTTCCAGAGCGATCTGCAGAAGCTTCTGAAGAAGGTCTTCACGGAGCACCGCCGTATCATCTTCAACGGCAACGGCTATGATGCGAGCTGGGTGAAAGAGGCGGAGAAGAGGGGACTGGCGAACCTCGTATCCACGGCGGACGCGCTGCAGCATTATGCTTCTCCCAAGAACATCAAGCTCTACACGCAGAACAACATCTACACGGAGGAGGAACTCAAGGCCAGGGCCAACATCCACATGGAGACCTATAACGCCACGATCGAGATCGAGGCCAGGACCATGATCGATATGATCGATCACGATATCCTGCCGGCGGCCAGCGCATATGCCACGGAGCTGTGCGAACGCGTACTGACCAAGGAGAGCACGGGCATCGCCTGCACCTATGAGAAGAAGCTCGCCGCAAAGCTCGCATCTCTCACGGATCAGCTTGCGCAGCAGAATGCGAAACTCATCCGGGATATGGATAAGATCCCCGCGGATGTGGAGAAGGCGATGCTTTATATCCACAAGACGATCCTGGCCGATATGGCAAAGGCCAGAGAGATCGCGGATGCGCTGGAAGCAGGGACGGATGCTGAGTTCTGGCCGTATCCCACCTATTCGGAACTGCTCTTCTCCGAGTGAGAGACCCCATTCCGGAGAGGAAGCCGCGGCGTGACAGGGTGAACAACGACAGGGGAGTACGCTATGTTTGATGCGAGAAAAGATGAGGTGAGACCGCCGTTATATGATGAACGGTTTGAGCACGACGCCTGCGGGATCGGGGCCATCGTCAACATTCACGGGGAAAAGAGCCGGGAGACGGTGGAGAACGCCCTCAGGATCGTGGAGAATCTCGAGCATCGCGCAGGCAAGGATGCGGAGGGCAAGACCGGTGACGGCGTCGGCATCATGCTGCAGATCTGTCACGGATTTTTCGCACAGGTCATGCGGGAGCAGGGTGTGACGCTGCCGCCGGAGCGAGAATACGGCGTGGGCATGTTCTTTCTGCCGCAGGATGAACTGAAGCGCTCCCAGGCAATGAAGATGTTTGAAACTCTGTGCAATAAGGCGGGGCTTCCGTTTCTGGCATGGCGCAGCGTTCCTGTGAAAAGGGATGTGCTGGGGCATCAGGCGCTTGCCTGCATGCCCTGCATCATGCAGGCCTTTGTCGGTAAGCCGGATGATACGGAGAAGGGGATCGCATTTGACCGGAAACTGTATGTTGTGCGCCGGGAATTCGAACAGGGAGCGGACGGGACCTACATCTGTTCCCTGTCCTCCCGGACCGTTGTCTACAAGGGAATGTTCCTGGTCGGGCAGCTGCGCACCTTCTACACGGATCTGCAGAGCGCGGACTATACCTCCGCGATCGCCATTGTGCATTCCCGTTTCTCCACCAACACGAATCCCAGCTGGGAGCGGGCACATCCCAACCGCCTCATCGTCCATAACGGTGAGATCAATACCATTCGCGGTAACGCGGACAAGATGCTCGCGCGTGAGGAGACGATGGATTCCGCCTACCTCAAGGAGGATCTGGTCCGTGTCCTGCCGCCCATCAATGTGGAAGGCTCCGATTCGGCGATGCTCGACAACACGCTGGAATTCCTCGTGATGAACGGGATGGAGCTGCCGCTCGCGGTCATGATCACGATCCCCGAGCCATGGGTCAACAACAGGACCATGAGCACGAAAAAGAGGGATTTCTACCAATACTATTCCACAATGATGGAGCCCTGGGACGGTCCGGCGGCCATTCTCTTCTGTGACGGCGATATCGTTGGTGCCGTTCTGGACAGAAACGGTCTGAGACCTTCCCGTTATTACATCACCTCCGATGACACGCTGATCCTCTCTTCCGAGGTCGGCGTATTGCCTGTTCCGGCGGAGAAGATCGTGAAGAAGGAGAGACTCCGCCCCGGCAAGATGCTCCTGGTGGATACCGTCGCCGGACGGATCATCGATGATGAGGAGTGCAAGGAACGTTATGCCGGCCGCAATCCGTACGGGGAGTGGCTCAACGACCATCTGGTCACCCTTCATGATCTGAAGATCCCGAATAAGAGGGTCCCCGTCTATTCGGAAGAGGAGCGCAGCCGGATGCAGAAAGCGTTCGGTTACACGTATGAGGAACTCAAGGAATCCATTCTGCCGATGGCCAGGGACGGCTCGGAGGCGATCTGCTCCATGGGGATCGATATCCCGTTGCCGGTGCTCTCCTCGCACCATCAGCCTTTGTTCAATTATTTCAAGCAGCTCTTCGCGCAGGTCACCAATCCGCCGATCGACGCGATCCGTGAGGAGATCGTGACGGCGACCAATGTCTATCTGGGACGGGACGGCAATCTCTTAAGAGAGGATGCGTCCAACTGCACGATGCTCATGGTAAACAATCCGATCCTCACCAATACGGATCTCTTAAAGATCAAATGTATGGATCATGAGGGTTTCCGCGTGCAGACCGTCCCGATCGTTTACTATGTGAACACGCGGCTGGAGAAAGCACTGGAGAGGCTCTTCATGGAGGTCGACAAGGCCTACCGCGACGGGGCGAACATCGTGATCCTCTCAGACAGGGAGGTGGACGAGAATCATATCGCGATCCCGTCGCTCTTAGCCGTCTCGGCGCTCAGACAGTATCTGGTACGCACAAAGAAAGCCACCTCGCTCTCTCTGATCCTGGAATCCGCGGAACCAAGGGAGGTGCATCATTTCGCCACGCTCTTAGGCTACGGCGCGAGCGCGATCAATCCGTATCTGGCCCAGGAATCCATCGCCGGCCTCATCGAGAGCGGGATGTTGGACAAGGACTATTACGCCGCGGTGGATGATTACAATTATGCGGTCCTGCACGGCATCGTGAAGATCGCATCCAAGATGGGCATTTCCACGATCCAGTCCTATCAGGGTTCCCAGATCTTTGAGGCGATCGGCATCGACCGCAGCGTGATCGACAAATACTTCACCGGCACCGTGAGCCGGATCGGCGGGATCTCCCTGGAGGATATCGAGAACGACGTGGAGACCCTGCACGCGGGTGCCTTTGATCCGCTCGGACTGCAGAGCGACCTGACACTGGACAGCCTGGGCCGGCACAAGGCACGCTCGGGCGGCGAGGAGCACCTCTATAATCCGGAGACGATCCATTTGCTGCAGGAGTCTACAAGACGCGGGGATTACGACCTGTTCAAGCGGTATACCGCTCTGGTGAACAAGGAGGACTGCGTCCGAAATCTGCGTGGACTGTTAAAGATCCGTTTCCCGAAAAAGGGCATTCCGCTCGATGAGGTGGAGAGCGAGGATGAGATCGTCAAACGCTTTAAGACCGGTGCGATGTCCTACGGCTCCATCTCGCAGGAGGCACATGAGACCATGGCGCTCGCCATGAACGCGCTGGGCGGCAAATCCAATTCCGGCGAGGGTGGCGAGAGTCCGGAGAGGCTCTCCAGTGCGGGGAGCAAGGAAGACCGCTGCTCCGCCATCAAGCAGGTGGCTTCGGGTCGCTTCGGCGTGACAAGTTCGTATCTGGTCTCCGCAAAAGAGCTCCAGATCAAGATGGCGCAGGGTGCCAAGCCCGGAGAGGGCGGGCATCTGCCCGGGAAGAAGGTATATCCCTGGATCGCGAAGACCAGGCATTCCACGCCCGGCGTATCGCTGATCTCACCGCCGCCGCACCACGATATCTATTCGATCGAGGATCTGGCACAGCTGATCTACGATCTGAAAAATGCCAACCGCGCTGCCCGTATCTCCGTCAAACTCGTATCCGAGGCGGGTGTCGGGACTGTCGCGGCGGGCGTCGCCAAGGCAGGTGCCCAGGTGGTCCTGATCTCTGGCTATGACGGCGGGACCGGAGCGGCACCCAAATCCTCCATCCACAACGCCGGACTGCCCTGGGAACTGGGGATCGCCGAAACGCATCAGACGCTGATCATGAATCATCTGCGCAACAAGGTGCGCATCGAGGCGGACGGAAAGCTCATGAGCGGGCGCGATGTCGCGATCGCCGCGATGCTTGGTGCGGAGGAATTCGGATTCGCCACGGCGCCTCTTGTCACGATGGGCTGCGTCATGATGCGCGTCTGCAATCTGGATACCTGCCCTGTGGGTGTTGCCACACAGAATCCCGAATTGAGAAAACGTTTCCGCGGGAAGCCGGAATATGTCATGAACTTCATGCGCTTCATCGCAAGAGAACTGCGGGAGATCATGGCGGGACTCGGGATCCGCAGTGTGGACGAACTGGTGGGACGCAGTGATCTTCTCGCTGTGAGGGAGGATCTCACGGGACGTCATACCGGGGTCGATCTGTCGGGGATCCTGGAGAATCCTTATATCGGGAAGAAGAGCAGCCGCAAACAGTCGCTGTTCGATCCGAAACAGGTCTTTGATTTCCGGCTGCAGACCACGCCGGATGAACGGGTGCTGTTAAAGAAGTTCGATAAGACGCTGCGGACGGGAGAAAAGGCGGAAGTATTCATAGAGGTCTCCAATACGGACCGCGCCTTCGGATCGATCCTCGGATCCGAGATCACGCGGCATTTCGGAGACGATCAACTGCCGGAAGACACCTGCGTGGTGCATGCTGCCGGTGCCGGCGGACAGTCCTTCGGTGCGTTTATCCCGCAGGGACTCACGATCCGTCTGGAGGGGGATGCCAATGACTATTTCGGAAAGGGTCTCTCCGGCGGCAAGCTGATCGTGCAGCCTCCGGCCGGGACGTCATTCCGCAGGGAAGAGAACATCATCATCGGCAATGTGGCCCTCTACGGTGCCACTTCCGGCAAGGCCTTCATCAGCGGCGTGGCGGGAGAACGCTTCTGTGTCCGCAATTCCGGCGCCATGGCAGTCGTGGAAGGTGTTGGCGAGCACGGCTGTGAGTACATGACGGGCGGCGTCGCCGTGATCCTCGGGAGGACCGGTAAGAATTTCGCGGCCGGCATATCCGGCGGGATCGCCTATGTGCTGGATCCCGAGGCGGATCTGTACACCAGGATAAATAAGGAGATGGTCTCCTCGGAAGAGATCACCAGCAAATATGATGTCCAGCAGCTCAAGGATCTGATCGAGGAACATGTGGCGGCGACGGGGTCCGTTGTCGGACAGGAGATCCTCTCGGATTTTGCCGGATGGCTTCCCCGTTTCAAGAAGATCATCCCGCACGATTACAGACGGATCCTGACCGCCATCGGAGAGATGGAGGAGAAGGGCCTCAGCCGTGAACAGGCGCAGATGGAAGCATTTTACGCCTGCCACCGATAAGGAGTACAGCTATGGGTAACCGACCGGATTTTTGGAATACGAGAGAAAGAACTCCCCGGCGATCCCGCCGAAGGAGCGGATCTGCAACTGGCAGGAGTTTCATACACCGCTGTCGGAGAAGGAGCGGTCCGTTCAGGCGTGCCGCTGCATGGAATGCGGCGTGCCGTTCTGTCAGGCCGGCGTGGATATCATGGGACGGACCACCGGCTGCCCGCTGCACAACCTGATCCCGGAATGGAACGATCTGGTCTATCACGGGAACTGGCGGGAGGCCTACCGGAGGCTGAAGAAGACGAACAGTTTCCCGGAATTCACGGGCCGCGTCTGTCCGGCACTCTGTGAAGTGGCATGCACCTGTAACTTAAACGGCGATCCGGTGGGAGGCAAGGAGACCGAGCTCGCCATCATCGAGAAAGCCTATCGCGAGGGGTGGGCTGTGGCGGAACCGCCGGCCGTGCGTACGGGGAAGAGTGTCGCCATCATCGGCTCCGGACCTGCGGGTCTGGCGGCTGCCGATCTGCTCAACAGACGGGGGCATCTTGTGACCGTATACGAGCGCTTTGACCGGCCGGGCGGCCTGCTGATGTACGGGATCCCCAATATGAAGCTGGAAAAACGCTTCGTCGAACGGAAGCTGAAGATCATGGAAGAGGAAGGGATCCGCTTTGTCACGGATGCCGATGTGGGGAAGACGCTGGAAGCGGCGAAACTGACAGCGGAATACGACCGGGTGCTGCTTGCCTGCGGGGCCTCCAAGCCGCGCGACTTGAACGCGCCGGGGCGTGACGCCGACGGGATCTTTTTCGCGGTCGATTTCCTGCGCGGGAATACGAAAGCCCTTCTGGATTCCGGATTTGAGAAATCCGGCGAAGTGAATGCCGCAGGGAAGCATGTGGTCATCGTGGGTGGCGGCGATACCGGTAATGACTGTCTCGGAACCTGCATCCGTCACGGGGCGAAGAGTGTCATCCAGATCGAGATGATGCCCAAGCCGCCGGAAAAGAGAACGGAGAACAATCCCTGGCCGGAGTGGCCCAATGTTCTCAAGACCGATTACGGCCAGGAGGAGGCGATCGAAGTCTTCGGCGGGGATCCGCGCATCTATGAGACCACGGTCAAGGAATTCCTCAAGGATAAGAAAGGAAAACTGCGTGCCGTGCGTACGGTGAAACTCGTCTGGGAGACGGTGGACGGCCGCAGGGTCATGCGCGAGGTGGAGGGATCGGAGCAGGAACTGCCCTGTGAACTGCTCCTGATCGCGGCGGGCTTTGTGGGTGCCCAGGAATATGTCGCGGATGCGTTCGGCGTGGCGAGAGACCAGCGGGGCAACGTGCAGACGGATGCGTGCGGCTTCAAGACCTCGGTCCCCGGTATCTTCTGTGCCGGCGATATGCATACCGGTCAGTCACTGGTCGTCAAAGCCATGCGGCAGGGACGGGAGGCCGCCAGAGCGATCGACCTCGATCTCATGGGGTACACCAATCTCGTGGTGCAGTAGACGAAACCCGGGCGGAATTGTAATCCGTCCGGCAAAAGGGTAAAATGTTCCCATCTGTATTCTGTGAGAGTGTTGAACACGGAGGATAGGGATGGAAACGGACAGACCCGCAGTCTGCATGCCTGACTATACGCACTGCCTGACCAATGTGTCGGGATCTCTTCTGCACGCATTCGGCGTGGAGGCACCCTATCCATCGATCCCCAAACTCGATCTGTACCTGGCGGCACCGGTCCGCAATATCATTCTGCTCCTGCTGGATGGCATGGGGACCGCGATCATGGAGAAGCATCTGGATCCCGCGGGATTCTTTGCTTCGCACCGGATCGACACACTTTCCTCTGTTTATCCGCCTACCACGGTGGCTGCGACGACGTCGCTCCTGTCCGGGCTCACACCGGCGGAGCACGGGTGGCTCGGCTGGGATCTCTTCTACAAAGAGCTGGGGGAGAATGTCACGGTGTTTGAGAATACCTACACCGGGACGCATACGGCAGTGGGCGGCAAGGCGCCCGCCAGCTGGACTTACACACCGTATCATTCCATCATTCACAGGATCCAGGAAGCCGGATTTCACGCATATTATGCCGCCGCGCACGAGCAGCCGTATCCGCAGGGACTGGACGGCGTGCTGGAGCGCGCCTCGCGGTTGTGTGAACTGAAGCAGCGGAAACTGATCTACACCTATTGGGGAGAGCCGGATCATACCATGCATAAGACGGGGAATGATTCGGAGGAGACACATACGCTTCTTAAGACATTGGAGCAGCGGATCGAAGACTGGAGCAGTACACTCAGGGACGCGGTCCTCATCATCGTGGCCGATCACGGCCATATCAATATCCGCGGGGAATCGCTGGAGGATCATCCGGATCTCGCGGACACGCTTGTGCGGGAGCCGTCCGTGGAAGCCCGCGCGGTCAACTTCTTCGTGAAACCGGAAGAGAAGGAATGCTTTGTTTCCCTGTTTCACACATATTACGGAGCGGATTTCCGGCTGCTGGACCGGGGGGAGGCGCTGGAACTGCTCGGAGGAGGCACGGTCCATCCGCGCACGGGGGAAATCCTCGGCGACTATCTGGCCGTGGCGACAGGGGAGAGAGCTCTGTTCCCGAACCGGGAACGGGCGGCGAAATACTTAAGTCATCATGCCGGACTGACACGCGATGAGATGGAGATCCCGCTTATTGTCGTGAACCGTCCCTGAGTCAAAGACATCGTACGGTTCACAGATTTTTAAGGATCCGCAGGATCTCATCATTCAGAACAAAGGCATCCTTCTCCTGCTCTTCGGGAGAGAGTGCGTCATACTCCACCAGTGACCCGTGCAGCATCGCGATCCGGCGGTCTCTTTCATTTGACAGGCTGCTTCCGGAGATAAAGTCCCCTGCACACCGGTAGCCCATCATCCGGGTGAAGACATTCCATCGCATATGCTCATAAAGGAGCCATGTTCGGTCCGTGGAAGTGAGCGTGTGGTCGCCCCCGTGGTCCGCGTCGATGATCCGCTGTTTGTAGCGGTAGGAGAGGATCCGTTCGCACATGGCGTGGAAACAGTACTCATCCGCTATGTGCTCCGACCCGTTCTCCGGATGCTGCAGGTGCCATATGGCAGCGGCGGCGGAAGCCAGCGGCGGGGCTGAGAGTATCGAGTAGTCATATACATGGGCGCGGGCGCCGACAAAGGTCAGATGTTCCGTGAGCTGACTGCTCATATCCCGGGCAAATTCATCCGCCTCCGTGCGAACGAGGATCCGGCAGGAGGCCGCATCGCCGAATCTGGCACACAGTGTTCGCAGACGGAGTGCCAGTTCAAAGTCAGTCAGATCATCTCCTGTGTCGATATAGGCGTGTGTCGGATCGGCGAGATAGCGGCAGAGCGTTTCACGCGGCGCATCCGTCGAGAGATCCACCGGATCAAAATAATGAAGCTCATAAAGCGCGTCTCCCTCACCGCCTGCGCGGTCGATCTCCGGGATCAGCCTGCAGAGTCTGTCCCAGCCGCCGGGGGCGGGGTCGAGTACCAGGACGCGTAGCCGGTATCCCGGCATCTGCGCCAACGGCAGCAGCGTTTTTAATACAGCGAGACTCCGTGCGTTCATCCCGACGATCAGGAAACGGATCTGCCTGCAGCCGTTCTCCGCGTCATCGCGTGTGTTTTCAAATATCGATTCGGACAGGAAGAGATCCTCCGCGTACCGTTCCGCGGTACGGACCGGATGGATCACGGGCTTTCCGCCGGGCGTCAGTCCGAAGCGGGCGGAGAGATCATCGTAAAGCCCGTAGGGGGCGCGCTCAAGTTCCACGTGGATCTGTACCTCCGCACCCGGATGCGTCTCCAGGATCCGGCACAGGAGGGAAAGATGGCGGAGATTGCTCTCTTCGGATGCGTCAAAGAGAAAGACCTCAATGACGGCATCCGATTCCAGCAGCACATCAAACAGATTCTCGACGGACGCCGCGATACAGAGCGCATCCGCCGCTTTGACGGATTCGGCAAGCGAAGCGGGCAGTGCGTCATGTTCACAGGCAAAGAGGATGCCGCTCACGTCCCGGGGAGCACTGCGGGCGATACGCAGCGTATTATCATTGCAGCAGGAAAACAGCAGGAGATGACCGTTTTCGGGGATGCATGGTGCGTCCTCCTCCGTGAGCATCTCCTGCAGGGAGCGGATCCGCTCCTGCGTATTCAGGACGGAACGCAGCACGCTCATGGACGGCAGATTGTCGTAAAAGCGGTAGATCCGGTCTTCCCCTTCTCTCGTCATGGAGGCTCCTTTCGGTCGCCCTGATCCTCATTGCCCATATCACTCGCCGGTCTTTCCGGTCTTCTTTTTCTTACCAATGAAAGATTGGAACTCCTCGTCCTGCATCAGATCGTTTTCGATTGCAGCATCGAGCTTTTGCACCGTACTGGATCGCGGGACATGCAGCGTGTGGTGCTTCCTGTGCTTCCTGGGCGCATCGGTCTGCGAGGATCCGTCTCCGTCCTTTTTCGATCCCTCAGGCTTGCGCGTGTGGTGCTTCCTGTGCTTCTTTGGCGCATCGGTCTGTAAGGAACCGTCCCCGTCCTTTTTCGGCTCCTCGGGCTTGGACTTTTGTCTGCGTTTAAGGGCAGAGAGCTGGGCAGGAGTGGCAGGTTTTCTCATGAAGGAGGACAGGCGCGGGGGGGCCACAGGTTCATTCAGCTGGGAGGCCAGTTCTTCCACGGCTTCGTTGATGTGCTGCTCGAGCAGAGTGATCTGTTCCGTGATCGCGGCGGCCTCTTTCCTGTAGTTCTCGAGCGTTGTCTCCTCGGCCTGCCGGCTGTAGGTGAGGTTTACGACCCTTTCGCCTATGCTCGTAATGATGCCCTCCGCCTCCCTGATGGCGGCTTCCAGTTTTTCCTCCTGAGGATCCTTTTCCTTGCGGGCACCTCGGGATTTCTGTTTGTGGTATTCCGACAGGTCTTTCTGTGTGGCGTCCCTCCGCTGCTCCCACATCGCAAGAAGCCTGCCGGCATCATCCATCTGGGCGTTCAGACTCGTGATCTTGTTCTCGCTTTCACCGATCCATGTATGGAGACTTGATTGCCTGCTTGTCAGATCGGAATGTTCGGAATGGAAGGTGATCCCAAACTTTATCGCTGATCTCACCTCCTCCATGGATTCATATCGACCGGACTTCTCATACATATCCATATTGTAGACACCGGCACGTTCCGCCTCCGTAAGTTTACCGAGAGTAGCTGCCCAGTCTGCCTGGCGCTTTTCTTCTTTCTCTTTGGCAAGACGTGCCTCCTCGGCCTTTGCACGCTCCGCCTCTTCGCGCGCTCTTATTCTTTCCGACATGGCAGTGGCAGCCTTTTCGAGCTCGCCGCTCTCGCCGATCTGTCTCATCAGACTGCGCTGTTTGTCTCTGGCGTGCTCAAAATACTCTTCCTGCGTTATGACCGCCTGATCGACCGAGCGGTAGGTCTTGAACCGATCGTAATCCGGAACCGAAAGAGCCGGCGCCAGTCTCGCAAATTCGGCGGGGGTCAGGTCGTAGCTTCGCTGGATCATCTCCTCACGGTAGTCGATGTATGCCGAGGCCTGATCGAGAGTGTTCCATTTGTCAACGAGCTCCTTCTGGATCGTATCGGTTACCGTGTCCGGATCAACGCCTTTACGCTCCCACTTACTGAGGTGATCCATCTGCATCTCGAGCAGCGCATCTCTTCGCTCGAGAATGGACCCGATGAGATCCCGCAGTGTCTTGACCTTGGTCTTAAAGGTCGGAAGGCCTGCAGTCCCGCCGAAGACATCGCTGCCTGTCCGGCTCGCGAGGAGTGTAGTGCCTGCTCTGCCGACCATGAAAGCACTGATATCATTGAAAGCGGTACGGATCGTGGGCAGTTCTCCCAGAATGGCCTGCCGGACCTCCTGCGGATCTTTCGTGGTATCTTTGATCGTGAGTACCCGATCCAGATGCCCGGCCATATCCTGTTTGGAACGGGGAGGCTCGAACTCGCGCTTTGTGAAAGTAAGGGTGGAGCCGGCAGAAAGGTCGTCATTACCGAGATAGGGGAGGGAGCGGGTCAGTGACGCATAGTCGGTAAATACCGGGGAAGACAGCAGGTCTGCCTTGTCCGCGTGGTCTCTGCGCAGGTCGTTTAATGCTTCCTCTGAGTGCGCACGGGATTCCGTGAGTACGGTATCCGCATGTTTTTCATAGAGTTCCTGCATCTCATAGCCTGTCGATAACTCCTGCATCTGCGTCCGTATTTCCGTTGGAACATTGAAATCGGTCAGGACCGTGAGGATCCTGTTATTCTGAACCCCGATCCTCTGTGCGACCTTCTGGTCCCTCAGCTTTTTGTTTTCGTCAAACCCGGGAATGCTCACACCGAAATGTTCCTGGATATGCCCTGCGTAAAGGAACAGCTGGGCGTCTTCGGTCTGTGTATGATCGCTGATCAGATACTCGATACATTGTTCGGCCGCATCCGCGTGGAATTGCTTGACGTGGAGCTCATTGCTGAGGGAGTAGATGTGATCACGCAGGGGTTTGAGCTGCTTCTCGTCACTTGTGTTCATTTCCTGGAGACGGCCGCGCAGAAAGGCGAGGGTACTCTTCAGTTTGCTGATGTCGGTCAGATGGGTCCGGTACTCGGCGAGCGCCTGTTTGACCGTTTTTCCCTGTTCGTTATCGTTGCCTTTGCTGTCCACAAATCTGTCTCTGGCTGAAGCGACCCGGCTTAAGAGACCCGAGAGATCGACCGGCGACTGCCCTTCCTCGATCTGCCTCCTGGCCTGTCTGCTGTCCATGAGCGCGTTGGCCTGTGCCCTGCCGAGCAGCCGTCTCCTGCTTTCCTTTTGTGTGTAGAAGAGGTACTTTTCTTTGGCGAGTACCAGATGTGACGCAACTTCTTTGGAGTCCTTTTTCTGTGCCTTTTTGAGGGTCTTTATCAGATCGTCCACGACATCCGCGTATGACTTGAGGAATTCGGCTTCCCCGATGCTCATGGCGTCTTTCCCCTTCATCCCCTTGAGCCGCTGCCGGGTATTCGAGAGATCCTCCTGCAGTTCGGGGATGTCCGGCACCTCCATCGTGAGATCACCGCTTCTTTCCATCGCGGCTTTTTCCTGCTCTTCTTCCTTCTCTTTGTAGGATTCTTCTTTGGTCCGGAAGGCGGCCTCATTACGCATCCTGTAAGCAGATACTCTTGTCCGGAAGTTCTGTCTGCGCATCAGATCGTCATGCACCATAACGGACGCGAGATTCATCGTTGAGGAGAGAGTGCTGTCATTGCGCAGATCATATGTGGGATTGACCTGATACTGTGCCTCGTATTTTTCGCTGAAGCGGTAGGCGCTCTCTGCTGACAGTGCCATTTCGCTGACGGAAGGCATCTCGATCTTTTTTTCCGATTCTTTTTTCAGACTCTTTAAATAGAGTTCTCTTTCGTCAGCCATTGTCATACCTCCTCTTCGTCTTCGGCTTCATCATCCCCTGTGGCATACTTCTCGATCTCTGCAAGGGAAACGGGGAGGGGCGCGAATTCCCTCTCCGCCCGGATGAGTGCGGGACGTTCCGTCTGCGTGACGATCTTTTCAAGCAGTTTCATGGATACATCATTGATAACGGGACAGATGATGGTCTGTGTGCTGCCGTATTTACCGGTTGCACGTTCAAAGCAGTCACGGATCAGCGTGATGGTGACCATCGGATCGGTTGAGAAGAGCAGGCTCAGGACCACATCCTCCCCGTCTTTCTTCGTCAGGATCGCTCCCTCCGTGAGGTGGTCTTTGATATAGAGAACACTCACGTCCCCGTCATACTGATTCCAGTCGACGCTTTTGGAGAGGGGGATGATCTTGCCGCTTTTTGCGGCACTTGTAAAGATCCCGTCTTTATCCTGCCGGTTTGTATCCTTAAGTGGAACACAGTATTTTTGCAGAACACCGGTCTTGAGGAGTCTGTCCGGATCCGCATCCGCAAGAGTAAAACGGACCACGTTGCTCATGTCCGGGTAGCGTACGAAATCACTTCCCGGGAAATACTGCGACATGCTGTCTTCTTCGCGGAATCTGGCGTAGACGCCGCTGTAGATCCCTCTGAACATGGCTGAATACGTGAAGCGTCTGACAAGATCGACCCCGTAATAGGGCATATCGTAAGAGGATGTGAGAGCGACCCATTCGATCTCCAGCTTGCGCTTTACCTTGCTGAAGAGAAGAACTCCCACGACAGGCGGGGAAAACGGCTCGTCGTTGAGAGTCACCGTTCCGGAGATCCGTCCGTTTTTGAGTGCTTTGAGAAAATGGGGCGGGATCAGAGGACTGAGCGTTTCGTGATCCTTATCCGTGATCGCATATTCATTCCACATGGCATATCCTTTCGGGAGACTTGATCCGGTTTTGGCTGACTGATCAGAACAATGACTTGATATAGGCGATCTCTTCCTTGGAGATGCGGTCATCCAGCGAGCAGATCGCAGCGATGAGATTGATCAGCGTGTTAGTGCCGTCATCATTGAGATGATCGCGCACTTCACGGACCAGCGCATAAGCCCTCTGCGTGTTGGAGGCCCGTACGAGCTGCAGGATCTCCTCTTCGCTCAGCTTGTCACCGATCGCCTCCAGCAGGCCGTCGATAAATGCATATTCCGGTCCGGTCAGTTTGTCATCGGCAGCTGCCGCAGTGCCCAGGATCGCATAGGTGATCATGAGGCCGTTGGTCTCCGGATCCAGCACCTGAAAGGTGGGCAGGAGTTCCTTGTAGCAGTCCAATGCAAGTTGCAGTTTGGTATCATCGTCCTGATTGACCAGATTTTGCAGAATATCGTTGAATGATGACATGTGCCCCCTCCGTTCTGCGGCGAACGCCGTCGTGTGTACGCGCTATCTTGTTCATTATACCATGAAATGGAGGGGCGGAGAATAGCCGGGGGGGAGAATCGGAAGCGATCTACAGGATCGCCTCCATCCCGATCTTCTGCGGCTTGAGGCCCAGAGTTTCGTAGAAGCGGATCGCTCCCGGATTGCAGGTCCAGACATTCAGGGTGATATTATAGAACCCCGCGTTTCGTGCGTATTCCGTCACAAACTGATACAGTGCACGTCCGACACCGTGCCCTCTGGCCGCTTCATCAACACAGATATCATCGATATAGAGCGTCCTGACATCCGTGCGGACGGCGTCACCGGTGATCTGCTCGTGTTTGCAGAAGGCGTGGCCCATCACGGTATCATTCTCATCCACGCACACGAAGACAGGGCTCGTATCATCCCCCAGGATCGATACCAGTTCATCAGCGCTGTACTTCGTCGCGGGGCCTTTAAACAGATCCGGACGCCCTTCATGGTGCACCATGTCCACCTGGACCAGTAATCTCAGTATTCCCGGGATATCGCTTTGAATCGCTCTTCTGACCATTTATCTGCCTCGTATTATTCAGAGCGATAAAAACGCCCTGAGCATGGTCTTGCCCTCCGGTGTCAGGATGGATTCCGGATGGAACTGCAGACCGTAGACAGGATACGTTTTGTGCATCACAGCCATGACTTCTCCCTCTGCGGTTTCCGCGATCACTTTGAGTTCCTCCGGCAGCGTATCACGCTTCAGTGCAAGGGAATGATAGCGTGCGACCGGGGTTTGCGCCGGGCAGGCCGCAAAGACCGGCGCGGTCGTATCCAGATGCGCGAGAGACTGCTTGCCGTGCATGAGCCGCTCCGCATAAGTGACCGTGCCGCCGTAAGCGGCACAGATGGCCTGATGTCCGAGACAGACGCCCAGGATCGGGATCTCGCCGGCAAGTGCGCGAACCGCTTCGATGAGGATACCGGCGTCCTCCGGACGCCCGGGGCCGGGAGAGAGAATGATATGCGATGGGGCCATTTCCCGGATCTCATCCACTGTTTTTTCGTCATTGCGGATCACCCGGATATCGGGATCGATCTCGCCGATATACTGCACGAGGTTGTAGGAAAAACTGTCGTAATTGTCGATGAGGAGTGTCACAGCACACCTCCTTCCCTGAGTTCCTGCGCTTTCTTCAGCGCATCCAGACAGGCTCCGGCCTTGTTGAGACTCTCCTGGTATTCGGTCTCCGGCACGGAATCCGCGACGATCCCGGCGCCGCTGCGCACGTAGACAAAGTCTCCCTTCTTGTAGAGGATACGGATCGCGATGCAGGTATCCATATTGCCGGTGAGGTCGATGTAGCCGATGGCACCGCCGTAGATCCCGCGTTTGTTCTGCTCCAGTTCACTGATCAGCTGGCACGCACGGATCTTGGGGGCGCCGGAGAGCGTGCCGGCAGGCAGGACGGCTTCAATGGCATCCAGTGCGTCCCTGTCCGGCCGGATCTCGCCGCGGACCGTGGAACCAATGTGCATCACATGTGAAAACCGCAGGACTTCGCGCAGCCGCTCCACTTCCACCGTACCGAAACGGCTGATCCGGCCCAGATCGTTGCGGCCGAGGTCCACCAGCATGTTGTGTTCCGCAAGCTCCTTTTCATCGGCGAGCAGCTCCTCCTCGAGCTGCCGGTCCTCCTCCTCGGATCTGCCGCGCGGTCTGGTCCCTGCGAGCGGGAAGGTATGCAGGATCCCGTCCTCGAGTTTCACCAGCGTCTCCGGCGACGCGCCGGCCACCTCCAGATCCGATCCCGAGAAGTAGAACATATAGGGGGAGGGGTTGATGGTCCTGAGGATCCGGTAGGTATCCAGGAGGCTGCCGCGAAAGGCGGCTTTCAGACGGTTGGAGAGGACGATCTGGAAGATATCCCCCTCTTTGATGTAATGCTTGCCGGCTTCCACCATGCGGCAGTAGGCATCCCTGTCGAAGAGCGGCGTGACCTCGCCCAGGAGTTCTCCGCCGGTTGCGGTCGTCTTTTTTCCGGTCCGGAGGAGTTTCTCCATTTCGCGCAGCTCGCGCACGGCGCGTTCATATCCGTCGGAGCCTTCGCTCAGGAGCATATTGACGATGAGCGTGATCTTCTGGCTCACATGATCAAAGGCGATCACGCGGTCGAAGAGCATCAGATCCACATCGCGGAATCCCTCGGAATCGATGCTGTCGTTGCGGGTCGTCGGTTCGGAATAGTTCAGATAATCAAAGGAAAAGTAGCCCACCAGGCCGCCGGTGAAGGGCGGCAGGTAATCCAGACGCGGGCTTCTGTGCGCTGCGAGGACCTGCCGTATATAGGCGGAGGGATCATCGGTGTGCAGCCGCTCCTCCCCGGCTTCGAGCTCGCCGCCCGTGCAGGTGATGCACAGTTTCGGCGCGTATCCGAGGAAGGTATAGCGACCCCAGCGCATATCCGCCTGGGCGGATTCCAGCAGGAAGCAGTGCTCATCCGCCTGCTTCAGGATCTTCAGTACTTCAATGGGTGTCGTGAAATCGGATAACAGTTCGAGGCTCACCGGGATCACCCGGTAAGTTCCCTCGGCGGAGTACCGCAGGACGGTATCAAGATCCGGACGTATTTCTCCCATAGGGTCCCCCTGTCTGATCATTCTGACGTCAAAATGCGGTGTTCAGATATCCACTTTCTGCTTGCCGCCGAGGAAGGTGGGCAGCTCGCGGCCTTCCTTGATCCATTGTTTATACTCTGCCGTCGCGGCAAACATGACATCGCCGGAGGAGTTGAGTGCGGTCTCCACCGAATCCTGGACCACGCCGATGATGAAACCGACGCCGACCACCTGCATGGCGATATCCTGTGGAATGCCGAACAGGGAACAGGCCATTGGAATGAGCAGGAGCGAACCGCCGGCCACGCCGGAGGCACCGCAGGCGCCCAGAGTGGAGAGGAAGCACAGGATCAGCGCCGAAGGGATATCCACGACCGCTCCGATCGTATGGGCTGTGGCCAGCGTCATCACGGCGATCGTGATCGCGGCACCGTCCATGTTGATGGTGGCACCGAGCGGGATCGAGACGGAATACATATCGCGGTCAAGTCCCAGCTTCTCGCAGAGCTCCATGTTCACGGGGATGTTCGCCGCGGAGCTCCTCGTGAAAAATGCAGTCACGCCGGATTCTCTGAGACACCGGAAAACCAGCGGATAGGGATTCCTGCGCAGCGTGATCCAGGCGATCAGCGGATCTACGATGAGCGCGACCGCGAGCATGCAGCCGACGAGCAGGGCCAGAAGTCTGCCGTAATCGGTAAAGATCGACAGACCGTTGGTGGACACATTGGTAAAGACCAGGCCCAGGATCCCGAAAGGTGCGAGATTGATGATCCAGCGCACGGAGAGGGATACCGCATCCGCGACATGGGAGAGTACCTGTTTGGTCGTCTCATTGGCCAGTTTCTTAAAGGCCAGCCCGAAGATCACCGCCCAGAAGAGAATGCCGATATATTTGCCGTCCACGATGGAGCCTACGGGATTGGCCACCATGTTGACCAGAAGGTTTTTAAGCACCTCGCCGATCCCGGTGGGGATCACATCGGCCTGAGCGCTCTCCGTGAGCTTCAGCGTCTGAGGGAAAAGGAAACTCCCCGTCACGGCGACTACGGATGCCAGAAGCGTGCTGATGATATAGAGCCACAGTACGGTGCCGAAACGGCTGTCCAGTCTGGTCATTCCCTGAGCCAGTGCGGAGATAACAAGGACAAAGACCAATACCGGCGCAACCGCCTTGAGTGCCCCGACAAACAGGTCACCGAGAAGACCGATCCCGGTCGCTCCCGGGACGGCCAGTCCCAGGATCGTGCCGATCACCAGTCCGCACGCGATGCGCAGGATCAGGCTCACGGAGTTGTATTTGCGGGCGATGTTTTTCAGAGTCTTCATGTGGTCACCTCAGATCAGGCAGATGGAAAAACAGGGTTGCCGGGTTATTTGATGATCCGGATCGTCCCGAAGAACAGAACCGGTTTGGTCTCACCCTTGCAGGCATACACGATCGCGATGATCTTGCATACAGCGACAAATCCGCCCCAGAGCCAGCCGATCCAGGGGATGATGGCAAGCAGGCTGAACAGATCCATCACCAGAGCCTCATTCGCAAAGAATCTGAGATAGTCGGAACGCCTGCCGTCCACATCTCCTCCGAAATAGGCGATCAGGACACCGACAAAACTGGACCATAACGCGACGATTCCCAGCAGCTTGTCACAGGGATTCTCGGGGGCGTACAGGGGGTATTCCGGTGCCATATTGTATTGAGGCATCTGATATTGGGGCTGTGGCTGGGGAATGACCGGCGGCGGGGTCTGCGGTACTTCCATGGTCAGTACCGGCTGAGATCCCTCCGGAGGAGTCATCCCCTGAGGGGCTTCCTGAGACGCGGCTGCACCCAGATTGAAACCGCAGGATGTGCAGAACGCTGCCGTATCGGCGACCTGGGCTCCGCAATTCGGACATGTCTTCATTTTGTTTTCCTCCTTAAAACACCGGGCGGATCACTCCGCCCGGTCCGTTTGTGTGCATAGGTGAAATAAGGATTTTATGCTTCCTTTTTCTCTGTCTTCTGCAGCGCGGCTTTGATCACTCCTTTGGGATCCGCGATAAGGAGACGCACGAGCCAGATCACAAGGCCGAGCGCCACGACGGACAGCCCCAGAAAGGCATCATTCACCATATCCTCAACGGCGGGAGCGAAGTATTCCGCACCGAGCTCCGCATATTCAAAGATCGCGTCCACGAGCCACATGAGAGAGGCGCCCCAGTAGAGAAAGATCAGGATCCCCGTCATCATCGTGTCATCCTTGCGGGTATACCACTTCACCGTGGCGATGATCGCGGCAAAAACCGTAATAAGTAATGTCATCTGGCAACTCTCCTTATCCTGCGTTCTCTGTAGTCTGCGCGGCGCGCTTCATGATCGCGTCCGCTGCGAAACACATCCCGATCCAGACAAGGGTCACGAGAACGGCCATGGTCACGCCGACGGTCGCCATCTCATGAAGCATTTCCGCTGTGTCTGCGGGATCCGACATGGCGGTCAGGAACGGAAACCACGGAGTCACTTCGCCGTGCCAGACATGCTCAAATGCGAGGAGGACCGCTCCGCCCCAGAGCATCCGGGTCAGCCATTTCAGTTTCACGGAAAGCGGTACCGTCACGCTTTTCTCCTGCCCGGAACCGTTCTTCTCGCGCGCTTCCTCCGCCTTTTCGACCGCTGTCACGATCACGGCTTCTGCTGTTGATACCAGAAAACATGCCATAATGCGTACCCCCTTTTCTTCTGTGTCAAAGCCCGTGTCCGCTCCGGAGCGTCTCTCCCGGACGGCAGTCCCAACTTTGATTATATGAAAAAAAGCCGGATCTTGTCAATTGCAGGCGGCCACCGCCTCCTTCATCGTCTTCACATATTTATACAACCGCTCCGGGGCATAGCTGCCGTTCTCCTCAATGAGGCGGATGATGGCGCTTCCCACGATGGCACCGTCGGAGACGGCGGCCATTTTTGCGGCCTGTTCGGGGGTGGAGATGCCGAAGCCCACGGCGCAGGGGATGTCCGTGTTGGCGCGCACGACAGCCACGATCGAGGAGAGATCGGTGGTGATCTCGCTCCGGGTGCCGGTGACGCCGAGGCTGGAGACGATGTAGAGGAAGCCCTCCGCCTCCTTGGCGATCATGGCAATACGGTGTTCGGAGGTCGGCGCGATGAGAGAGATCAGATCGACACCGGCAGCGCGGGCGGGCTGCTGAAATTCCTCCTTTTCCTCATAGGGCAGATCGGGCAGGATCACGCCATCGATCCCGACCTCTTTACAGGTGTTCATGAAACGCTCCGTCCCGTAGGAGAAGACGACATTGGCGTAGGTCATGAAGACAAGCGGGATGGAGATCTCTGTTCTGAGCTCGCGCACGAGATCAAAGATCCTGTCCGTCGTCACACCACCCCTCAGGGCGCGTTCATTGGCGTCCTGGATCACCGGTCCTTCCGCCACGGGATCCGAGAAGGGGATGCCGAGCTCAATGAGATCGGCGCCTGCCTCCGCCATTTTGAGGACACAGGCTTTTGTCATCGCCAGATCCGGATCCCCGCAGGTGATAAAAGGAATAAACGCCTTGCCGTTTGCGAATGCTTCTCTGATCTTACTCATGGATATCCTCTCCTCTGTAGCGCGCGATGGCCGCGCAATCCTTGTCGCCGCGTCCCGAGATCGTGATGACGATCACCCGGTCTCTGTCCATTTCCCGCGCCAGCTTCATGGCGTAGGACACGGCATGCGCGGACTCGATCGCCGGGATTATGCCCTCGGTCTTTGCCAGATATTCAAAAGCCTGCACGGCCTCTTCATCGGTCACGGGCACGTATTCCGCCCGTCCGGTGTCATGGAGCCACGCATGCTCCGGGCCGATCCCCGGGTAATCGAGGCCGGCGGAGATGGAGTACACCGGGGCGATCTGTCCGTACTCGTCCTGGCAGAAATAGGATTTCATGCCGTGGAAGATCCCTTCTCTGCCTGTGGCGATCGTCGCCGCCGTTTCATAGGTATCCACGCCGCGTCCCGCAGCCTCGCAGCCGATGAGGCGCACATCCCTGTCTTCGATGAAATGATAGAAGCTCCCGATCGCATTGGAACCGCCGCCCACGCAGGCGAGCACGGCATCCGGCAGGCGGCCCTCCTTTTCCAGGATCTGCTCTTTGATCTCCGCCGAGATCACCGCCTGGAAATCACGCACGATGGTCGGGAAAGGGTGCGGCCCCATGACGGAGCCGAGACAGTAGTGGGTGTCCGAGATCCGGCGGGTCCACTCGCGCATGGTCTCCGACACGGCGTCCTTGAGGGTAGCGGTGCCCGAGGTCACGGGGATCACCTCCGCACCCAAAAGACGCATGCGGTAGACATTGAGTGCCTGCCGTTTTGTGTCCTCCTCCCCCATGAAGACAACACATTCCATTCCCATGAGTGCGGCGGCCGTCGCCGTGGCCACGCCGTGCTGTCCGGCACCGGTCTCTGCGATGAGACGGGTCTTGCCCATTTTCTTTGCGAGCAGGGCCTGGCCGAGCACATTGTTGATCTTATGCGCGCCGGTGTGGTTCAGGTCCTCTCTCTTGAGATAGATCTTTGCCCCGCCGAGATCCCGGGTCATCTTTTCTGCGTAGTACAGACGGGAAGGACGGCCGGCATACTCGTTGAAGAGCACGGAGAGTTCCCATTTGAACTCCGGATCGTCTTTCCACTTATTGTAGGCCTCCTCCAGTTCGATCACGGCGTTCATGAGGGTCTCCGGGATATACTGCCCGCCGTGGATGCCGAATCTGCCCTTTTTTGTTTCCATCATCCTGCTCCTTTCCTGTATTCTGACACGTACTCCTCTGTACGGAAATGATCCTCTGTTACGCCTGTTTCACTGCTTCTGTAAAGACGCGCATTTTTTCCGGATCCTTGACGCCGTCCGTCTCGATCCCGCTGCTCACATCGACCGCATAAGGATGGAATCTGCGGACCGCATCCGTCACGTTATCCGCATCCAGTCCGCCGGCGAGGAAATACGGCCGCGTGAAGTCTTTCAGGATCTCCCAGTCGAAACGCTCACCGTCCCCGGCTCCCGCGTCCAGGAGAATGTGCGCCGCGCTGCATTTCTCCGCCTTTTCGAGATCCGCCTTCCCCGTGACGCGGAAGGCACGGATGAGAGGGAGATCCGTCAGTGTCCGCAGGCCGGCGATATACGCTTCATCCTCCGAACCGTGGAGCTGTGCGAGGTCGATCACACCGGTCCCTGCGAGTTCCGCGATCTCTTCCTTCCCGGCATCCACAAAAACACCGACCGCCCGGATGGCGGGATCCAGCATGGCCTTCAGAGAGGCGGCCGTCTCCGGGGAGATATACCGGCGGCTTTTTGACGCGAATACAAAACCGATATAGTCCGGCCGGATGCGGTTTGCTGCTTCGATATCCGCCGTTGTCCGCATGCCGCAGAGTTTGACCGCGGTCATGACAGTGCCTTCCAGGCGCGCAGTGTCTTCTGTCTGTCCGTGGCGCGCATGAGCGCCTCGCCCACGAGGACGGCGTCCGCACGGGTGTTTTTCAGTCTCGCGATATCTTCCGCACCCTTAACGCCGCTCTCCGAAACAAGGACGATCCCGTCCGGGATGAGGGCACCGAGCCTGTCACTGAGGGAGGTGTCGACCGAGAAGTCCCTGAGGTTGCGATTGTTCACGCCGACGATCCGTGCTCCGGCGTTTAAGGCTTCATCGATCTCCCGTTCGTCGTGACATTCTACGAGCGCCGAGAGCCCCAGACGGCCGCACAGGTTCAGATCCTCCCGCAGTTCCTCCGCGGACAGGATCGCCACGATGAGGAGGACAGCGGAGGCGCCGAGGAGTTTTGCTTCGCAGATCATGTAAGGATCCACTGTGAAATCCTTGCGCAGGACGGGGACGGGCACTGCTTTTGCAATCTCTTCCGCATAGGCATTCCGGCCGAGAAACCATTCGGGCTCGGTGAGAACGGAGATCGCATCCGCGCCTGCCGCGGCATAGTCCCGTGCGATATCCAGATACGGGAAGTCCTCCGCGATCACGCCTTTGGAGGGAGAGGCCTTTTTGCATTCGCAGATAAAGGACAGGCCGGGTTTCTTCAGGGCCTCTTCAAAGACAAAACTGCCGCGGGGAAGCGCCAGGACCTCTTCCATCAGGGCTTCCGCCGGCCGTTCCTCTTTGGCCTTTGCCACACGGATCCGCGTATGCGCTGCGATCTCATCCAGGATCGTCGGCATCTCAGACTCCTTCGTTGCTCACGCGGATGAGCGCTTCGAGCGTCTTCGCGGCCTTGCCGGAATCGATGATCTCCGCTGCCTTTTTGACACCGTCCTTCATATTCTCTGCCTTGCCGCCGATGTAGAGAGCCGCTCCGGCATTCATGAGGACCGCGTTGCGCTTATGGCCCTGTTCTCCGCGCAGGATCGCCCGGGTGATCTCCGCGTTTTCCGCAGGAGCGCCGCCCTTTAAGTCTTCTCTGGTGCAGCGCGCAAAGCCGAAATCCTCCGGCGTGATCGTCGCGGTCCGGTACCATCCGTCCCGGATCTCGCTGATCTTTGTGGGAGCGGAGAGGGAGATCTCATCAAGCTTATCCGTGCCGAAGACCACCATGCCGCGCTTCACGCCGAGACTCGAGAGCACCTGCGAAAGAGGCTCCACCAGATAGCCGTCGTAGACGCCGAGCAGCTGCATCGTGGGAGAGGCCGGATTGGTCAGGGGGCCCAGGATGTTGAACACCGTGCGGAAGCCGAGCTCCTTGCGGATCGCCCCGACATATTTCATGGAGGTATGGTATTTCTGCGCGAAGAAGAAGCACATGCCCACCTCCTTTAAGAGCTTCACACACAGCTCGGGGCTCTGGTCGATGTTGACGCCCAATGCCTCCAGACAGTCCGCCGTCCCGCACAGGGAGGAGGCGGCACGGTTGCCGTGCTTGGCGACCTTGATCCCTGCCGCGGCCGCGATGAGGGCGGTGGTGGTGGAGATATTGAAACTTCCGGCATTGTCGCCGCCGGTACCCACGATCTCCAGGACATCCATTCCCGTGTCGACTCTGTTCGCATGGTCGCGCATGGCTGCCGCGCAGCCTGCGATCTCATCCGTGGTCTCAGCGCGCGCGCTCTTCGTGGACAGCGCCGCCAGAAACGCCGCGTTCTGTGTCGGTGAGGTCTCGCCGCTCATGATCTCGTTCATGACGGTATAGGCTTCGTCGTAGGTCAGGTCCTCCTTGTTCACGATCTTGACAATGGCTTCTTTGATCATGGTGTCCCCCTTTCTCTGCATAAAGAAAAACGTCCTCGACAGTTACTACTGTCAAGGACGAATAAGCTTACACTATCCGCGGTGCCACCTTGCTTCACGGTATGACCCGTGCCCTCTGCGGGATACCTGCATATCCCCGGCAACTGACGTATGCCCTCACGTCACGGATACTTGGGTCACCCCGTTCCCCATGCCCTCAGCGGCCCATATAAGGATCCACGATCCACGCACCCCGCTTGCCATCCGGCTCGCACCGTCCCGGACTCGCTTGGAAGTCTGCACTTCCGGCGCCATGATGCTTTTTCTTCCGCTTCACAGGTTTGTCTGTTGTTTGATTGCACTGATTAAAGCACAAACAGAAAATAATGTCAACAGGCAGTTTTACACATTATCATCCGTCTGTTCCCGGTTCTGTGCGATCTGGACCGCATGCCAGGGATTGCCGGCGCTCATATCGGTCGGATCCCATCCGCGCTCCGGCGCATTCGGATCGATGACGCGGTTGGCGGGCTTACCGAGCGCGCCGGCGTTCTCCTCGTCGGCGTAAACAATGACTTCCGTGCCCGGCTTGCAGTTGTCATAGATCCACTTGGCGTCCGCCACGGACAGACGCACACAGCCAAGGGACGCGGACTGTCCGAGGAGATTGTACTGATCCCACTCCAGCGTATCCGGTGATCTCCGTGTATAGGGAACGGAGTGGAACAGGATCTTCTTGTTGAATCGGACTGCGTAGCGGCCGTAGGAGCCGTCGATCATCTGCCGCCAGTCATAATAGTCGGACGTGCGGAACGTGCCCTTGGGTGTGCCGTGTCCCTTCCTGCCGCAGGAACAGACCATGGACTTCACCGGGACGGGATTGCCCTGCTCATCCGGCGTGTAGACGGTGACGCAGTTCAATGCACGGTTGACGTAGATCGTGTAATTGGGCCGGTTATCGGCAGGGGCCGCTGCGGCCCGGATCGTCTGCGACTGTGTAAGTACGGTCAGAATGATGCAGAGCGTTAAAGCTGTGATCCTCCTGATTGCTCTCATAAAACCTCCTTGAATAACAACAGGTAATATAAGATACATGAATAACATGTGTTATGTCAAGTGACGGCTTCCGGCGCCCGGTTCCGGGTGTCAGTCGCCCGAAAAGATCCGGTCGATCTTATCCGCTTCCGGCTGATAGACACCCATATCGGTGCGTTCGGCTGTCAGGGCTTCTCTTGCCTGTGCCGCCCGTTCCGTATCCCCCATGGTCTCATAGATGCGCAGATAGAAACTGTCCTTGTAATAGCGTCCTACGGCGGCATAGGGGAGAAGAGCAGGTGTGATCTGATCCTCCGGAATCGGGTGGTAGGTGCGCATGGCAAAGCTGACGGCGAGGTTTTTATAGTTGCCTTCCTGCATGTCATAGGAATAGTTTTCCGGTGCATAGCGGTAACGGTCCGATTCGTGCTCCGTATAGACGGTCATCACGATACTCACCGCCAGGATGAGCGTCAGGACGGCGATGATGATGTCCAGGATCAGGAGCACCGGATGGAGCTTTTTCTTCTGCGGTTTCATTTGTTCTCCCCGAAGCGTCCGGCGACGGATCGCTCGACCAGGAACTTGCGCTGCGCGTCGGTCATACCGGGCAGATCTGTGAGTTCCGTCTCCTCCGCGCCGAGGTAGGTCACGAAGATCGTCCGGATCTGCGCCTCCATATCCGCGATGGCGGCGAGCGCATCGGCATCCGGGAAGTCGTCTTCATTGATGGTGCCGTCGATGATCCGGTCATACTGTTTGTAGAAATAATTGGTATTATCACCGATCCGCGTGACGATCTGGTCCATGGTATCATAGGAACCCTCTTTGTAAGGATAGAGGGACATGACCGAATTCACGATCTGCAGATAATCACCGTTCAGGTCATAATAGATCTTATAGCGGCGATAGGGATAACCCGATTCTCCGTAGTGGCCGTAGACGCTGATCCCGTGTTCTTCGATGAAACGGGCGAAGGCGGTATGATCCCGTTCTGCCAGGAGACGGTCCAGCGTGGCGGTGTATTCGGCCGCGTGGATCCGCGCTCCGGCTTCGCGACGGGCTTCTTCGCGTTCATAGGAGGTACCGGCGATGATGATGAGTGTGACAAATCCGCCAAGCAGGAGTGCAATGACCAGCAGCCGGATGAACAGCGGCACACGGCCGAGGGTGGCTCGCTCCAGTTCTGCTTTTGTGGCGTCCGTCTCTTCGCGGTAACGCCGCAGGATCTGCACGTGGCGGCCGGACTGCGTGTTCTGATTACCGCACCAGGCACAGTATTCGTCACGGACGCGGATATTGGCACCGCAATTCGGGCATTTCACGGCCATACCTCCCGCTTCAGTGATCCGTCGATCTCTTCTGTTACGGACAGATCGCCGGTCTGCTCCAGCCAGTGCGCGGCTCTTGTATGGGCGGCGGACGCGGCGGACACATCGCCGTTATGGGCGTGGATCTCTTCCAGAAAACGCTCTGCATAGTATTCCGAACAGGCCCAGCGCGTCCGGTACGCGGGATCCTCCGAGAACGGATAGGGCCCCGTGAGCACGGTATCCAGACCTCTGTACCAGCCATAGTAAGAGAGCTGCCAATCCAGCTTATCGACCGGCCAGATCTCCCGTTCCCTGCGGGAGGAATTGTTCACGCGTGCAAAGCAGGCAAGTACACTGACTGCAAGAAGCAGGGAGAGGATCACGATCATGACGGTCAGGATCCTGCTCAGGGTATCGGAATGCTCCAGCGCATCCCCGGTCTTTCGTAAGATCATCGTTCCCTCCAGCTATGTCGGGCAGGTTCTCCTCTGTCCGGCGGTGCCTGTACATACTGTTCCAGCAGCATCCCGCGGGCACCGTCGGAGAGCGTCTGCAGGGACGCTGCCTCTTCGGGCGGCACGGCAAAATAGGCGACCAGAGCAGCCTCTATGTTGCTCCGCATTTGCTCAACGGCGTCTGTGCGCTCCTGAGGAGTATCGCTGTAGTCGCGATCGAGACACCGGTAGAATTCCGCGACGGAATCCCTGACAGAGCGCGCTCTCGAAACGACGGAATCATAGTAATAATCAGACGTGACCAGCTGCGACCGGTATTCCATGAGATACCCCATGCAGTTACAATAGGATCGGACCACATATCCGACCCGGGTGTAGCCCGGTGCGGCGCCGGCAATGTCATATTCGCTGTAACCGGCGTCAAACCAGGCGCGGAGACCGAAATAATCCTGTGCGTCGAGATAGGCGTTTTCCGTGACGAGCAGCCCGTCGATCTGTTTTTCCATCTCCTGTCTGCGCAGGGAATAGGCCAGGGTGGAGGCTCCCTCCTGCAGGAACAGAAAGGAGAGCACGAGCAGGAGTACGAGAAAGACAATGGCGACGATCTTGCCGATAAAGCGGTTTTTGCGAGTGACGGCACGTCTGACGTCATCCGTGGTCCGGTCGTAATCCCGGCTGAACGCATTCACATCGTTTTCCAGCCGGATGCGGTTTTCGTTTGGCTTGCCGCAGTGCGGACAGAAGGGGGCTTCCGGATAGAGTTTTTTTCCGCAATATGTGCAGTTCATCGTATTTCCCTACCGGAACCGTTCATCGACATAAGCCTCGCAGTCCGAGAAGCTTAAGAATCGTTTTTGTGTATAATCCGAGCGGAAAGCGTCGAATTCCTCATCGGTCATGGAAAAGCGCGAGCGCATATCCGCGACAAATTCCTCGGAGAGCGGCTGGAGGTAGTCCTTCTCTTCTGCGGAGAGGACCGTATCGTCCGCGATCAGGGCCAGCTGCATCTCATCGTAGAGCAGGAGGTGCAGATGATTGCGGTATCTCCCGTCATTCTGCTCCTGCAGGAGTTCCGCCTGCCGGATCTCCTCGGGGATGTTCTTTTTGATCAGGATAAGACGCGAGGTGAAGGCATCATGCGTGAAACGCCAGACGGGATTGCCGTCCTTCTGCCCCTCTTCATAAAGCGTGATGAGTTCCGTGAAATCCCCGTCCGCCATACCGGAATCGTAGGCGGCCTGAAGCCTGGGGAGGTTTTCCTGCATCCAGAGATAATCCGCCTCGTCATCGCGGTGGTAACGGTCGTTGTTGGACAGAAAATGCACTGCGAACGCGATGATGAGCGTGAGACCGGCAAAGACCGCCAGTACCGTCAGGATGAGCCGTCCGGAGCGGCGCACCTCTTTGGTGGCCGTCTCCTCCGGGAGATCCACCATTTTCTGAACCTCCTGTCTGGAGGCGTCCAGTTCGCGCAGGAAACTCTGCTCGTCGGCCGGTTCGTTGACATGACCGCAATAGGGACATGCCTCCTGTGAGGCGTCGTACGTGGCTCCGCAGGAAGGGCAGGAGATTTTTGCGGGGCTGTCCGTGCCGGCGGCAGGAGCTGTGATCCCGGCTGTCTGTGTTTCGGTTGACATGGCTCTGTTCCGATCCCGGTCCTTTCCGGTCTTTTCTGTACAGGGGCAGCTGCGGTTTATAACAGCTGCAGCATGGTTTCCAGTTCTTCAAAGTGTTCCATAGCGGAGAGCCGTACGCGCATCCGCGCGGCGCCGGGGAGCCCCCGCAGGTACCAGGCGGCGTGCTTTCGCATTTCCCGCATGGCGGTGAACTCTCCCTTATCCTCTGTGAGCAGGCGCGCATGCGTCAGGATCATTTCCCGCAGTTCGTTTCGGTCCGGGCGGGGCGGTACGGCTGCTCCGGACAGGCCGGCGGTCACCTCCCGGAAGATCCAGGGATCGCCTTCGGCGGCGCGGCCGATCATGACGCCGTCACAGCCGGTCACGGCCAATATCTTAGCACAGGAGGCGGCATCTGTCACATCGCCGTTGGCGAAGACCGGGATATGTAAGGCTTCTTTCACGAGCCGGATGGCTTCCCAGTCGGCGCTTCCGCTGTAGTATTGTTCTCTCGTGCGGCCGTGTATCGTTACCGCCGCGGCACCGCCGGCCTCGGCGGCCAGAGCACATTCCGGGGCGGAGCATTCGTCTCTCCCGAAGCCTTTCCGGAGTTTCACCGTCACGGGACGGGCGGCTGTGCGCACGACCGCTTCGACGATGCGGCCGATCAGGGCGGGATCGCGCATGAGCGCGCTGCCTTCGCCGTTTTTTACGACCTTTGGTACGGGACAGCCCATATTGATGTCCAGGACATCATGCGGATATTCTTCCGCCAGGATCGCGGCCGCTTGAGCCATGATCTCGGGATCGTTCCCGAAGAGCTGGAGGCTGACCGGGTGTTCCTCCGGGTGGATCAGGCACAGGGCCGCCGTATTTTTATTCCGGTAGACCAGTGCTTTGGCGCTGATCATCTCGCCGCTCACGAATCCCGCGCCCATCCCGCGGCAGATCCTGCGGAACGGGGAATCCGTCACGCCCGCCATGGGGGCCAGCGCGATATTACAGGGCAGAGTCACTTCACCGACTTTCAGGGGATGAAGCGTTCCGATGTGTGAGGGGTCAGTCATCTTCCCCGGACAGGAGTGCACTCACATCCTCATGGAGGATCATGGCACGGTAATAGAGGGAGATGGCGGAGAAAAGATCCTCCCGCTTTCTCCGAATCTCTCCGGAGAGGAGACCGGCGCTGACGCTGTCCCAGGTGATATCCTCCTCGTCGCATTCGGTCCGCAGGAAGATCTCTCCGTCTTCCTCGAATTCGATCGTAAAGATCCCGCCCGCCTCCTGCGTAAAGAGGACACAGATGATCCTGAGCTCCTCCCGGATGCTCTCGGGGATCTTCAGGAAGACGGGATTGTAGTAGTATTTCTGCTCGTAGGCATTGGCACCGCACAGGACGATGCGCCCGTCCGGCAGGAGACCCAGTTTCTCCGCTTCCTGCAGGGTCTCATTCAGTTCGGTTTCGTTGATGTTGTTTTCTTCCGTCATGTCTCTGGACTGCCCTCCTCGAATTCCGTTGCGGCGGGTTTGCTGCGCCTGTTTTTACGGTACAGGATCTGCAGCCCCCGCAGTGTCAGCAGCGGGTCATAGACATCGATCTCTTTTGTCTCTTCGGAGATCATGCGTCCGAGGCCGCCGGTCGCGACTACACGCATGTTTTTAAATCCGCTTTCTTCGCGGACGCGTTCGATGATATAGGAGGTCTGTCCGATCTGACCGTAGACGAGGCCTGCCTGCATGCTGCTCACCGTTTCTCTGGCCAGAATGGAATCCGGTTTGCGGATCTCGATCTCCGGCAGCTTGGCGGTATCCTCCCACAGGGCTTTGGCGGAGATCCGCATGCCGGGGGCGGTGATGCCCACCCCGAAGGAGCCGGTATCATCCACCAGATCATAGGTCGTGGCAGTCCCGAAATCGATCACCAGGACCGGACCGCCGTAGATCGTATAGGCTGCCACGGCATCCACGATACGGTCGGGACCGACCTCCCGCGGATTGTCCGTCGCGATGCGGATGCCGGTCTTGATGCCGGGGCCCACGATATAGGGGTGGTGGCCGATGTATTTGATGATGCCGTTCACCAGCGCGTGCATGACCTTGGGCACCACGCTCGCGATGATGACGCCGGTGAGATCGCCCTTATTCAGACCGTTCAGCTTTAGGAGCGAGAGGATCTCCAGTCCGTATTCGTCCGAGGTGCGGGGCGTCTGGGTCATCAGGCGGAAGGTGCACTTCGCCTCGCCGCCTTCCGTATCCGCGGCGAACACCCCGCAGGTGATATTGGTATTGCCGACATCAATGACAAGGACCATGGCAGGACTCCTTTCTTCCTGTGTTCATATATAACCGCAGAGCCCGCGGACGGAGACGTCGCCTGCGATCACCCGTACGGTCTCTCCGTCCTGTTTCCGCACGAGCAGACAGCCGTCCCGGTCGATCCCGAGAGCCGTGCCTTCATAGGCTTCTCCCGGTTCGATGACCCGCACGGTGCTGCCGGTCCCTGCCAGCCGGGTTTCGTAGGCGGGCAGGAAAGGCGCGAGGTCTGCGGTCTGTGCGAATTCATCATAGTTTTTTTCAAAACGGCCACAGAATGCGGCGACTGTGGCGGACCGGCTGATCGTTATCCCTGTCTGCGAGAGGACGGAGCCTGCGGTCGCGGCGATCTCTCCGGGGAATTCCCGCTGCAGGATGTTGATGCCGATCCCGATGATGCAGCAGGCGGGCTCTCCTTCCGGCATGGTCACGGATTCCGTGAGGATCCCGCAGACCTTTCTGCCGGCGATGACAATGTCATTGGGCCATTTGATCCGGACCTGCGGAGCAACCGCGGGCAGCAGGGCGGCGATCGCTTCCGCAACGGAGAGTCCCGCGATCAGTGTGAGGAGCGGGATCCGCTCCATGGGGATCTCCGGCCGCAGGATCAGACTCATGGCGATATTGGCGCCCGGCGGACAGAGCCACGCTCTGCCCATGCGGCCCCGTCCGCTTTGCTGTTCCCCGGTCACCACCAGAGTGCCGTGAACGGCTCCCTGTCGCGCCAGCGTCCCGGCCAGATCATTGGTGGAACCATGCGTCACCGGGTGGTAGACAAGAGGACGGGCAGCCCATACGGTGGTAAGCTGCCCTTCGATCGTTTCTTTATGCAAGGTGACCGTCCTGTTTACAGCATGGCATAGAGCACCGCCTTGATCGTGTGCATACGGTTCTCCGCTTCCTCGAAAACAAGGGATGCCGGCGACTCGAAGACCTCGTCCGTGACCTCCATCTCGTTCAGCCCGTATTTCTCATGGATCTCACGGCCGATGCCGGTCCCGAGATCATGGAAGCTGGGCAGGCAGTGGAGGAAGATGGCTTCCGGAGAAGCATTGTCCATGACTGCTTTGTCCACACGATAGGGCGAGAGATCGCGGATCCGTTCCTCCCAGATCTCATCGGGTTCGCCCATGGACACCCACACATCCGTGGAGATGACATCCGCGTCTTTGGTTCCCTCCCGCACATCCTCCGTGAGCGTGATGCTGCCGCCCGTGGAGGCGGCGATCTCCCGGCAGGTATCCTGCAGGGCCTTATCGGGATGATATTTTTCGGGTGCGACAATGGTGAAGTGGAGTCCCATCTTGGCACAGGCCACCATCAGGGAGTTGCCGGTATTGTAGCGCGCATCTCCCAGATAGGCGAAACGGATGCCGGAGAGTCTGCCGAAATGCTCCTTGACCGTCAGCAGATCCGCCAGCATCTGAGTCGGGTGGAATTCATTGGTCAGGCCGTTGAATACGGGCACATCGGAGTATTTCGCGAGTTCCTCCACGATCTCCTGACCGAAGCCACGGTATTCGATGCCGTCAAACATCCCGGAGAGGACGCGTGCGGTGTCCCGGATGGATTCCTTCTTCCCGATCTGGGAATCCTTCGGGTTCAGATAGGTCGTGCCCATCCCGAGATCGTGCGCGGCCACTTCAAAGGCGCAGCGGGTCCGTGTGCTCGTCTTCTCAAAGATCAGAGCGAGGTTTCTGCCCTGATAGACGGCATGCGGGATGCCCGCTTTCTTCTTTTTCTTCAGTTCGGACGCGAGGTCGATAAGCCCCATGATCTCTTCGGAAGAGAAATCAAGCAGCTTCAGAAAATCCCGTCCGTGCAGCGGATGATCTTTCATGGCTTACTCCTTGGTGATGACGCCCTGCAGGGAGGAGGCGAGTCCCGCCAGCCCCTGGATCTCGGAGGGGATGATGATCTTGGTCGCCTTGCCGTCGGCGGCCTGGGCAAATGCTTCCAGAGAGCGGATCTTTAAGACCGCATCGTCCGCGCCGGCTTCCTTGATCATGCGGATACCGTCGGCATTGGCCTGCTGGACCTGGCGGATGGCTTCCGCACGGCCCTCTGCTTCGCGGATCTCCTTTTCCTTCTGGGCTTCCGCAGCCAGGATGGTGGCCTGCTTCTCGGCTTCCGCATTGAGGATCTGGGAGGCTTTCTTACCCTCGGATTCAAGGATGGTTGCCTGCTTGACACCTTCCGCACGGAGGATCGCTTCACGCTTCTCGCGCTCTGCCTTCATCTGCTTCTCCATGGCGTCGCGGATCGCGGCGGGCGGGGTGATGTTCTTTAATTCCACACGGGTGACCTTGATGCCCCAGGGATCGGTCGCCTCGTCGAGCGTCGCGCGCATCTTGGTGTTGATGATCTCACGCGAGGTCAGGGTCTGATCCAGTTCCATGTCGCCGATGATATTGCGCAGCGTGGTGGCGGTCAGATTCTCGATGGCCAGGATCGGATTCTCCACGCCGTAGGAGAAGAGGCGGGGATCCGTGATCATGAAGAAGACGATGGAATCGATCTGCATCGTGACGTTATCCTTGGTGATCACGGGCTGGGGCGGGAAATCGCAGACCTGCTCCTTTAAGTTGACGCGCCTGGCGATGCGGTCGATGAAGGGCACCTTGAGATGCAGGCCCACATTCCAGGTTCCCTGGTAGGCCCCCAGACGTTCCACGACATAGGCGTGCGCCTGAGGAACGATCGTGATGCAGGATACCAGCACCACCAGCAGGATGACGAGTAATACGATGATAAAGATCAGCATAAGCGCTCCTTTCAGGCCGGGTCAGGCTTGCTCCTGCTCGACCAGCAATTTAACACCGTCCACAGCGCGTATGATCACGACGCTGCCGACGGGGATCTTCACCTCATTGGATACGCTGCGCGCGCTCCATTCGATGCCGCCCACAGTGATCCGGCCGCAGCCCTGGAGATTGTCGATCTCGCCGATGACGATCCCCTGCTTGCCGATCATCCCTTCGATGTTGGTGCGGGCTCTGTCTTTGTTGAAATATTTCACGGCGATGGGCCGGACGGTCAGGACGACGATGAGCGAAACGATGACAAAGGCGATCGCCTGCACCGGGATGAGCTCCGGCAGGAAGATCGCGACGATCGCAGCCACGGCTGCGCCGCATGCGAACCAGATCGTGGTAAGCCCCATGGTAAAGAGCTCGATGACCACACAGACGACAAGAACGATCAGCCAGAATACCAGCATGTTCATATCCGTACCCTCCGTTGCATGTTACCAGAAGACATGTCCGCCGATGACGGTTCCCTCGTGGCTGCCGGCACGGCGGAAGTGAACGGCCCCGCCCACGGTGGTCTCGCCGTTGATGGCGGCCTGCGCAGCCTGCAGACAGCTGTCCTTGATGGTCCCGTTGTAGGTCTCGGCCACACGGCCGCTGCCGGCCGGGGTAAACTGTCCGGATGCGTAGATCACGCCGACCACTGAGTTGGGATAAGCGCCGCTGCGTACGCGGTTCATGACCACGGCGCCGACGCCGAGCTGACCCTCGTAGGGCTGATTGCCCGCTTCACACTGGATGAGGGCGGCCAGCAGTCTGGTCTCGTCCGCATTGGTCTGGACAGCACCCTGATTGGCGGTGAGCTTCGCCTTGAGTTTGGCTTTGCGGGCTTCCTCCTCGCGCTTCTGGATGGCAGCAAGCGTCTCCCCGCTGTCCACCTGGAAGGAGATATCGGCATACTCGCTGCTGATATAGCCCTCTTTGCCGTCAAAATCGATGCAGACATAGCCTGAACCGTCATCTTCGCTGATGAGCGGGAAACGGTCACCGACCGTGACCAGTCCGTGGACGATGGCGTCCTTATCCGGCGCCCCTCTGACGCGCAGAGATTCCGTCGTCACTTCGACCATATTGACGCCAACATCCCTCGCCATGCGCTCCGCTTCCGCGCCGAAAACGAGATAGTCGTTGCTGGCCCAGCCGACGAGGTCGCCGCTTTTGATCTTGGTCCAGCCGTCCTGCTGCTCCAGGATCGTGCCGCCGCAGTCCTTATAGAGAACACCGATCTTCTCGGAAGAACTGCTCGGTTCCTTGCGGACATTCATGACCTCATCGATATCCGCCATAAAGAGGTCGGGATACTTCAGCTCGGCGGAGGCATCCGACGAAGCGTCCGCCGAAGATGCATCGCGGACCGGCATGGCCGGCACGTCTTTGGAAGTTGAACGGGGATCCAGCAGTGCGCCGGCACCGGCGACCTTGGAGGGAATCCCGTCAGCCGCGCTGACAAGAAGACAGGCGGGTGAAAGCATGCATGCGCAGAGAGACGGCAGGACCGCTAATAGGGTAATATACGGTTTTATGCGCCGGGCTCCCTGCATAGCATGACCGATCCGTCATTCCGTGTAGATCTCTTCGTTGGCCTGGACCTTGTCCCAGGAATCGTCGGGTACCAGGGTGATGTATGTCTTGCCGCGGTTGACCTGGATCTCATCGCCGTTGTCATCATAGAAACGCGTGAAATCGCGGTCATCCTGCTTGACCCAGCTGACGCTCTTTTCGATCCCCTTGGTGATGTAGAAGCCCTCGCCGCTGCCCAGGCAGTTGTAGACGAGATAGCCGTTCTCATCAAGCTTGGTGAAGGAGCACTTCTGCAGGAAGACATTGGTGAAAGCCAGAGGCTCGCCGGAATCGCCGTCGAGGTGGGGCTTGCCGTATTCGTAGTACTCGTAGCACTCCGTCTCGTCATTGTAGTTGAGCAGGGACGAATTGTGCGGGAAGGGCAGGATGATCTGCTTTACGTGATAGGTCCTGTCGTAGGTCCCTTCCAGATCGACCTCCTTGCCGTAATCCACGAAATTGAAATGCGGCGTGTCGGCGGAGAATCCTTCATCATACTCCGTGGAGACATTATACTTGGAGAAATCGCGGTCGAGATCGCCGGAGAGGATATACTCCGTGAACTCACGCGGCTTCCCGTTATTGACGCGGGAGAAATCGCCGGAGAAGTGCTCGATGAAGCCCTTGGCGAAATACGCGTCATTATGGTAAGGACCGCCGTCGTGGCAGAGCACGGCATTGTACTCCGCGGTCAGCATGATGTTGGTGGGACGCGTGCTGCGGATGCTGCCGAGCTGCTCGATGGCGCCCCAGTCCTTGACGACGCACATGAGTCTCGTGATGCGATCGTTGGCCGTGCTGTTCATGAGCTCATAGACGATATCCGCCTGAGCGGTGCCGTAGTGATCCAGTGCCTTGATCTCATTATCCACCATGGCGGTGATGGGACGCTGATTCTTCAGTTCCTCCGGGATGGGGAGGCCTGTGAGCTCCGAGGCATACATGCCGGCGGGCATCTCCATGGCGGGTTCTTCCTCGGGAACGGGCTCCTCTGCGGGAGCAGGTTCTTCTGCGGGAGCCGGTTCCTCCGCGGGAGCGGGCTCGGCCGGCTTCTCTTCAAAGATGTCCGGCTTGGCTTCAACGGTAGTCTGCGCAGTGTTTGCGTTTCCTGCGCCGCCGCAGGCGGCAAGGGAGATGACCAGCATTCCTGCTGCTGCGACCGAGATCAGTTTGCGTGCGATCCTGTTCTTCATGACGTTCTTCCTCTCTTTTTGGATCCTTACATCTATAAACAAAGTGCAAATATTATAACAGAAAATCGTAAAGAATCAAACTACTTTTACGTTTGCTTTGGCGAAGGTGTTCTCCAATGCGGAGAGGAGATCCGGAGTGAGTGCGATGCGGGGGATATCGGAGAGGGCTTTTTTCTGTTTCTCCTGCGTCAGGTAGACCACGAAGGAGCAGTTGCCGGCCGGACCCGATGCTGCCTGCTGCAGGAGGGCGGTGAGGACATCCTTGTGTGCTTCGTATTCGGCACGGTCATTGAACCGGACCCAGACGGTGCGGGGAGCTTCCGAGAACAGAGTCACGTCTTCGGCGATGAGCTTGGCGTCGGCATCCGCTTCGCAGGATACGCGCCCTTTGATGAGCAGGCGGGCGTCCTCATTGAGTTTTTCGGAATAGCCGGCATAGCATTTGGGAAAGACCAGCACCTCCACACTGCCCGTCAGGTCCTCGAGCGTGAGGATGGCCATCTGTTCGTCCCGTTTCGTATATTTCAGCTGTTTCCCGGCGACGATCCCGCCGATCGTCACACGCGCGCCGTCTTCCACTGCCGGGCATTCGGTCTCTTCGTTGATCGCGAAGTCCATTGCCCGCGCTGTGGCGTGTTTGTTCAGAAATGCGATATCCGGTTCCAGCGGATGGCCGGAGAGATAGATCCCCAGCACCTCCTTTTCCATGGCCAGCAGCTGCGGCTTGTCATATTCCGGTGCCGCGGGCGCTGCGGCAGCCGGCTGCGGCGCGGCGGAGGCATCGAAGAGGTCGAAGAGGGAGATCTGTCCCGAGATATTGTCCTTTGCGTTCTGCTGCGCCTGTTCCATGCAGGGGACACAGTCCAGGAGGTGCTGTCTGCGCGACCCGCCCAGGGAATCAAAGGCGCCGGCCTTGATGAGATTCTCCAGGGCGCGGCGGTTCAGGTCGCCGGTGGGGATCATGCGGCGGCAGAATTCTTCCAGAGATGAGAAAGGCCCCCGCTTCGCCCGTTCCTCCTCCAGAGAGGCGACGAGCGTGCGGCCGACCCCGCGGACCGCCGTCAGCGCATAGCGGATCGCGCGGCTGCCGTCCTCCCGGATGACGGGGACGAAGCCGATGCCGCCTTCGTTGATATCCGGGGGCAGGATCCTGATCCCCATGGCGCGCGTGCTGTTCATATAGCCCGTGAGCTTGGTGCTCATATCGATGACGCTCGTCATGACGGCCGCCATGAATTCAGCGGGATAGCGCGCTTTCAGCCAGGCGGTCTGGAGAGCAACGACCGCGTAGCAGGCGGCGTGCGATTTGTTAAAGGCATATTTGGCGAAATCCATCATGGAATCATAGATCCGCCCGGCGGTTGCCGGAGAAATGCCGTTGCCGCTGCAACCGGGGATCTCATCCCCGGGGATCCCTTCGATGAAATTCTTGCGCTCCACCTCCATGACGTGCTGTTTCTTCTTGCTCATGGCGCGGCGCAGCAGATCCGCGCGTCCCAGGGAGTAGCCCGCCAGGCGCTGCACGATCTGCATGACCTGCTCCTGGTAGACGATACAGCCGTAAGTGGGTTCCAGGATAGAGACCAGTTCCGGCGTCTCATAGGTGATATGCTGCGGATCGTTCTTGCCGGCGATGTACTTCGGTATGAAGTCCATGGGACCGGGGCGGTAGAGTGAGATGCCTGCGATGATGTCCTCAAAGGAACGCGGCTTCAGATCCTTCATAAAGGACTGCATGCCGCCGGATTCCAGCTGGAACACGCCGTCGGTGCGGCCGCTCGAGATGAGATCCATGGAGACGGGATCGTTCAGGTCGATCCGGTCGATATCGATATAGTCCGGATCCTGCGGTTCTCTGCCTGCCAGAGCATTGGCGCTTCTCACGGCATCCTTGATGACCGTCAGCGTCCGCAGACCAAGAAAATCCATCTTCAGCAGCCCCAGTTCCTCTATGGTGGTCATGGGGAACTGGGTGGTGACGGAACCGTCCTGTGCACGCGCCAGGGGGACCAGTTCCATGGCGGGTGCGCTGCAGATGACGACACCGGCGGCGTGCACGGATGCATGTCGCGGCAGTCCCTCGAGCTTGCGGCAGTAGGAGAGGAGTCTGGCCACCTCGGGATCGGCCTCTTCAGCGGCCTTAAGGCCGGGGGAGATCTCCAGGGCGCGCTCCAGCGTGATGTTCAGTTCATTGGGGATCAGTTTGGCGATCTGATCGCCGCGGGCATAGGAGAGATCCATGGCGCGGGCCACGTCGCGGACCACGCCGCGAGCCGCCAGAGTGCCAAAGGTGATGATCTGGGTGACCCGGTCCTTGCCGTATTTCTCCGTCACATAATCGATGACCTCCTGGCGCCTCGCGTATTCGAAGTCCACATCGATATCCGGCATGGAGACCCGCTCTGGATTGAGGAAGCGCTCAAAGAGGAGGTCATAACGCAGAGGGTCGAGGTTGGTGATGCCCAGACAGTAGGAGACAAGGCTCCCCGCGGCGCTGCCTCTGCCCGGTCCCACCGAGATGTCGTGCTGTCTGGCGTAGTTGATATAGTCCCAGACGATGAGGAAGTAGTCCACGAAGCCCATGCGTGTGATGACGGAGAGCTCGTAGTCCAGCCGTTTCCGCAGGGGGTGCTCCGGGTCCGAGACATCTTCGTCCGGATAACGGCGGACAAGTCCGTCCAGGCACAGGCGGGTCAGGCAGGTCAGGCTGTCGGTGCCATCCGGCACATCGTAGCGGGGGATCCGGCGGACGCCGAATTCGATGGTGACTTCGCACCGGTCCGCGATGCGCTGCGTGTTGTCGATGGCTTCCGGGGCATAGGGGAAAAGAGCGCGCATCTCCTCTTCGCTGCGGACATAGTACTGCCCCTGTGCGTAGCGCATGCGGTCGGTATCCGTGATCTTTTTTGCTGTCTGGATGCACAGGAGGACATCGTGTGCTTCCCAGTCCTCCGGCAGCGTATAGTGGCAGTCATTCGTAGCGACGAGCGGGATCCCCAGCTCCTCTTTCAGCCGCAGCAGACCGGAGTTCACGCGTTTCTGTTCCGGCAGACCGTGATCCTGGAGTTCCAGGAAATAGTTGTCCGCGCCAAAGGTTTCCCGGTACCAGCAGGCGGTCGCACGGGCTCCCTCATAGTCACCGGCGGTGAGTTTGACGGCCACTTCGCCGGCCAGACAGGCAGAGAGACAGATGAGTCCTTCATGGTACTGTGCCAGGAGTTCGCGGTCCACGCGGGGCTTGTAGTAGTAGCCCTCGGTAAAACCGCGGCTCACGAGCTGCGTCAGGTTTTCGTAGCCTTTATTGTTTTCCGCAAGCAGGATCAGGTGGTAATAGCGTTCCCCGGACGCGTTGTTTTCTCTGTCGTAACGGGAATCCGGGGCGACATAAACCTCGCAGCCGAGGATCGGCCTGATCCCTGCCTCCGTGCATGCTTTATAGAAGTCGATGACCCCGTACATGACCCCGTGATCCGTGATCGCCGCGGCAGTCATGCCGAGTTCCCTGACGCGTGCCACGTAATCGGCGATCTTGTTGGAACCGTCGAGCAGACTGTATTGGGTATGCGTGTGCAGGTGGACAAAGGCCATGTCGTGTTCCCTCTTTTCATGGTATAGTATACTATTATGCGACTCGTGTTTCCATCTTATGAATTTATCCTGTTTTTCCTGCCGGTGTGTCTGGCCGGATATTACGGACTGCGCCGGCTTACGGCGGACCGCGCGAACGGTGCGGCCATCCGCCGGGGATTTCTGGCGCTGGTGTCCGTGTTGTTCTACCTCTCCTTCGGCGCACGGAATCTCCTGATCCTGTCCCTGCAGGCGGCCGGAACGCTGCTCATCGCAAAGCTCCTGCTGTACTTCCGTACCGGACGGAGAGGCCTGTGTGTTTACGCGGCGGGCATTGTGCTGAATCTCCTGCTCCTGTGCTTCTATAAGTATGCGTCCCCGGTTCTGCCGGTGGCGCTGTCCTTTACGACGTTTTCCGCGATCTGGTTCCTGACGGATGTGAGAAGCGGAGAGATCACGGCGTTCGATCCGCTGCAGTGGCTCTCGTATTTCTTTTTCTTCCCGAAGCTCCTGCAGGGTCCCATCATGCGGTACACGGATTTTCTCGAGAGGGCAAAGGAAGCCGCTGTCACACCGCCGACGAAAGAACGCTTCGCCAAGGCCTGTCTGTATTTCGTGCTGGGGCTCTCGAAAAAGGTGCTTCTGGCGGATGCGCTCGCAGCCGGCGCGGATCTCGCCTATTCGGCGCTCGCGGATCTCCTGTGGTCGGAAGCCGTGCTCACGGTCTTTGTCTATGCGTTTCAGATCTATTTTGATTTCAGCGGATACTGTGATATGGGACGGGCGGTCGCCTGGCTTTTCGGGTTCGATCTGCCCGTGAATTTCGACCGGCCCTACCGGAGTGAGAATATCCGGGATTTCTGGCACCGCTGGCACGCGACGCTGAACGCGTTCTTCGCCGCGAACCTGTATATCCCGCTGGGAGGCGGCAGGAAAGGTCTGCCCCGGAAGATCATGAACATCATGATCGTCTTTATCCTGAGCGGGCTCTGGCACGGCAGCGGCGCCGGCTTCCTCATCTGGGGGATCGCGCACGGCCTTCTCACCTGTGTCTGCGCCTGCCTGAAGAAACCGCTCCCTCTGCCCCGCTTCGTGAAACGGCTGTGCACCTTTGTCTTTGTGAGCCTCGCATGGGTGCCTTTCCGGGCGGAGAGCCTGAGAGACGCGGGAACACTCCTGCGCAAACTCTGGAATGTGCCCTGGTTCGTACTCCATGACCGCTTCATCGATCCGTTCCGGAACGATCTGATCTGGTATCCGCTAAAGGTGCTTGGCGTTCCGGACGCCCGCACGGGCGGGATCATCTGTATGTGGCTGCTCCTTGCGGTATCGGCATTCCTCGTTTTCGTGTCTCCGGATGCCGTCCGGCTGGCGGAAAAGGCGGGTGTTTTCATGACGGGTCCGGACGGGGGGGAGGAAGCACACGGCGGCCGGGGGAGGCTTGCGGGCACGGTCGGGCTCGCCGCCGGCATAGCTTTGCTGTTTGTTCTGTGCATCCTGTCTCTCGGAAACGTCAGCAGTTTTGTGTATTTCAATTTCTGAGTGATATACGATAACACATGATATGAAAACAAATGATATCATAACAAATGATATGAAAAAGAACCGGGCAGGGAGTTTTCTTCTGTTCTCCGGGATCTTTGCGGCCGCGGGACTGCTCCTCGCAGCCGCGATCGTCGCTGCCGCGGACCCGTTCTTTAGGTATCACGATCCGCTGCCGGGCTTTCCCTACGTGATCGACAATCAGCTCTCGCAGAATATCGGCATGGCGGAGCGGTTCTCCTATGACGGCGTGATCACGGGCTCTTCCATGACGATGAATTTCGACACGCAGGATTTCACGGAACTCTTTGCGGATCATCCGCAGGTGCTGAAGCTCACCATGAACGGCGCGCTGCCCGGAGATATCGGGCGCATGCTTGAGGCGGTGTACGGCGGCAGGAGCGCCGCAGAGGGAGAGATCCGGGAGATCTTCATCGCGATCGATCCGGCGGCGTGGACAGCGGAAGAGGGGAGTGTGAAATATCCCTATCCGGAGTATCTCTATGACCGGAACCCGTTCAATGATGTGAAATATCTGCTGAATATGGAGGTGCTGCTGGAGTATTGCGTGAAGCCGGCGGCGGAGCGCGAAGGGACACCGTTAAACCGGGTCTATATGACGGAATGGGAGGATGACCTGTATTATACGCTGGACTGGATCCTCAGCCATTATGACGAGCCGGCGGCCGCCCCGGAGCAGACACCCGCGGATGCGTATCTTGCGGACACGGTGCGCAATATGGAGACGTATATCCTGCCGTATGTCCGGGCGCATCCGGAGACGGAATGGTATTTCTTCTTCCCGCCGTATTCCCTGTTCTACTGGCATGACGCGGTGCGCGGGGATCACCTCGAGGCGACGCTCGCCCAGGAGGCCGCCATCACGGAGCTGCTCCTGAAAGAAGAGAATGTGCGCGTGTTCCAGTATCAGGACCGGGAGGAGATCATCACGGATCTCGACGGCGGCTATATGGATGAAGTTCACTTCCGCCCGGAAGTGAATGCATATATGGCCGCGGATATGGCGGCGGACGGAGAGAGAATCCGTGATGCGGCGGATATGGAGCGGCATCTGACCCATCTGAGAACGATCATTGAAAGCAGGGAGCCGGAACTGGCCGAACGGATACGGTCTTATAAAACGGAGTAAGGGATCACCGCCGCTGTCTGGCGGCTTCGAAACAGAGCAGGGCAGCGGATACGCCGGCATTCAGGGATTCCACCGATCCCGCCATCGGGATGCGGATCCGCGCATCGGAGAGGGAAAGCGCCGTGGCGGTCAGGCCTGCGCCCTCATTGCCGATGAGAAATGCGCAGCCGGTACGGTAATCCGCTTTGTCATAGGGATCCGCTCCGCGCAGATCGGCCGCGTAGATCGTGACACCGTGACGCTTTAAGAGGTCACTGGCATCCTTGATATCCCCCACACGAAGAAACGGCAGACGGAAGATCGACCCCATGGTACTGCGTACAACCTTGGGATTGTACGGGTCCGCGGTATCGCCGGCGAGCAGGATGCCGGTGACACCGGCGGCTTCGCCCGTGCGCAGGATGGTGCCGAGATTTCCGGGGTCCTGCAGATTTTCGGTGACAAGGATCAGCGGCGGCACGGAGCTGTCCGCAAAGAGGTCATCCGGAGAGGTGTCCCGCATCCGGACGACAGCCAGCGCTCCCTGCGGATGAACGGTGTCGGAGAGCCGCTCCATCACCTCCGGTGTCACGGTTTCCGTCCCGCAGGGGAAGGCCTCGATCAGGGCACGGTCTTCAGCGGTCAGAGCGGATAAAAAAGCCTCTGTCACATAGAGCTCTTTCACCCTGCCGGGAGGTGCCTCCCTGAGGATCCGCAGCCCTTCGATGACAAAGGCATGTTGTTTTTCCCGTTCGGAGCGTTTTTTCAAAAGTGCCTGAACACCCCGGATCCGGCTGTTGCCTGTGGAACTGATCATGTGTTACAGGATCTTGGACATCCGGTAATGATACTCGTCGATGGTCTTGGTCATGGAGAGCGCTTCCTCGATGTCCAGATCGGTGATCCCGCCGTTTTTGGATGCCACCACGCGGTTGGTTTTGCCCTCGGCGATGATGTCCGCGGCATAGCAACCCATGATCGCCGCATAGAAACGGTCCTTGCAGGTAGGGGAGCCGCCGCGCTGCATGTAGCCCAGGATGGTCGCCCGTGTCTCCACACCGGTGGCCGCTTCGATCCGCTTGGCCATGGAGGTCGAGTGGCCGATGCCCTCGGCGTTGACGATGATATGATGCGTGTGGCCGCGCTTGCGGTTGCGGACGATGTTGTCGATGATGCCCTGCTCGTTAAAATCGTACTTCTCGGGGATCAGGATGTCGTCGGCACCGGTTGCGAGACCGCACCAGAGGGCGATGAAGCCGGCGTGACGCCCCATGACCTCAACGATGGAGCAGCGCTCATGGGAGGAAGAGGTGTCGCGGACCTTATCGATGGCCTGCATCGCCGTGTTGATGGCCGTGTCGAAACCGATCGTATAGTCCGTGCAGGCGATGTCCAGATCGATGGTGCCCGGGATGCCGATCGTGTTGATGCCGTGCCGTGCCAGTGCCTGCGCGCCGCGGTAGGAGCCGTCACCGCCGATGACCACGATCCCGTCGATGCCGTGTTTGTGGCAGATATCGGCAGCCTTCTTCTGACCCTCCTCGGTCTTGAATTCCATGCATCTGGCCGTGCCCAGGATCGTGCCGCCGCGCTGGGAAAGATCCGCCACACTGTGGCGTTCCAGATCGACGATCTCTTCGTTGAGCAGGCCCTGATAGCCCTTTTTGATCCCCTTGACCGTCAGGCCGTTGTCGATCGCCTTGCGGGTGACCGCACGGATCGCGGCATTCATGCCGGGGGCATCGCCTCCGCTGGTGAGCACTCCGATGGTCTTTACCTGCTTACTCATGGGCTTTCTCCTTGGTTTTGCCGGTTTCCTCCGGTTTGGGCAGACGGTCATAGGTATCGGCGAGGCGGCGGATGCTCTGCGCCAGATCCTCGGAGAGGAAGTCAGGCTTTAAGCGCCACTGCCAGTTGTCTTCGGCGCGTCCGGGGGTGTTGATCCGCGCTTCCCGTCCCTTGACCAGATAGTCGGTCAGGGGGATGATGCACAGATCCGCCACGGAGCGGTAGGCTTCGCGGATGAAATCCCATACGAAGCGGCCATAGTCCGTATCCATGGAATTGGTATAGCGGCGCACAAAATCGCGCTCCCCGTCATTGATCTCCTCGATCCAGGCGCGGGAGGGCGTGTTGTCGTGCGTGCCGGTGTAGACCACGCAGTTTTTGATGTGCTTGTGCGTCGTATAGGCGCTGTTCCAGCTGGTAAAGGCAAACTGCAGGACTTTCATCCCGGGCAGACCGCTGTCAGCCAGAAGTTTTTCCTTCTCCGGCGTGTTATTGCCCAGATCCTCCGCGATCATCGGCACGTCACCCAACTGCTCGCGGACGGCGCGGAAGAAATCCATGCCCGGTCCCTTGTGCATCTTGCCGTGGAGCGCATCGGTATCCTTGAAGGGGATCGCGTAATACTCCGCGAAACCGTGGAAATGATCGATGCGGATGACATCGTAGAATTCATAATTGCGCCTGATCCGCGCGATCCACCAGGAGAAACCGCGTTTCTTTTCGGCATTCCAGTCATAGATGGGGTTCCCCCAGAGCTGTCCGGTGGCGGAGAACGCATCGGGCGGGCAGCCGGCCACGACAGAGGGGGTCAGATCTTTGTTCATGAGAAAAGCTTCCGGATGGGCCCATACATCGGCGGAGTCGAGCGCGGTATAAAACGGCAGATCGCCGATGATCCGGATGTTCTTTTCGGCCGCATAGGCATGCAGCTTATGCCACTGTTCATCAAACTTGAACTGGCGGAATTCATAAGAGGAGATCTCTTTTGCCAGGCGCTTTTTCGCCTCGGCAAGGGCTGTTTTATCGCGCTTACGCAGGGGGGCATCCCATTCGGTCCAGGGTTTGCCGCCCTGATCGCCCTTGATGGCCATGAACAGCGCGTAGTCCTCGAGCCAGAAGCTCTCCTTTTTGCAATAGTCCTTATAGGCTTTCTCCCGGTCCAGACCTTTTTCCAGAAACCGCTCATGCGCCAGGGAAAGAAGCGGGAACCGGTTCTCATAGAGGCGTCCGTAATCCACACGCTCCTGATCGCTGCCGAAATCTTTGGAATTCACCTCGTCCCAGGTCAGAAGTCCATCTTCGATCAGCGTTTCAAGGCAGATAAAATACGGATTCCCCGCAAAAGCCGAAAACGGCTGGTACGGGGAATCGCCGAAGCCCGTGGGACCGATGGGCAGGATCTGCCAGTAACTCTGTCCGGAACGGGCCAGAAAGTCGATGAAAGCATAGGCTTCTTTGGAGAAGCAGCCGATGCCGAAGCGGGACGGCAGGGAGAATACAGGGAACAGGATGCCTGCTTCGCGCTGCATCTTCATCATTTCACCGTGACTTTGGTGATGTGGGGGTTGGCCCCCTCATACCAGTACAGGAAGCCCTCGCAGTCGATGGTGTCGCCGACCTTGAGACCCTCCACCGCCTTGTAGACATCGCTGTCCTTGTTGCAGAGGTAGCTCTCCACGGTAAAGGTATAGGTATTGCCGTTCACGGATGCGTCGAAATAGAGGTCGTCGCCCTGCGTGCCGGAATTGTCCCAGTTGTAGAAGAAGGCCTGACCGTCGCCTTTGTCCTCCACTTTAAGAGAGGAGAAGGAGACGAACTCGTTCTGGTGATCGATGAGGGTGTCGGAGCCGAGCAGCTGCGTCGCATCCAGAGCGGGGGCGATGTAATTGCCGTCTTCGATCTCAAAGGTCGAACCGGAAGCGATCTCCTGCTCGCCGTTGAACTCTCCGCGGTAGCCGGTGACCTTGATCTTGGTGCCGGGCTTTAACTTCTCGTAGTCTTCCTTGGAGCAGTTCATCTCATAGATAAAGTAAGCGCCGTCGCGGTCCTGCGTATAGATGGTGGCCTTGTCCTCCCACCATTCCTGCTTGGCCTGCACGTAGGTCTCAATGGTCACCTCGGAATCGACCGGGGCATTGATATACTCGGCGTGCGTCATGACGCCTTCGCCCTTGACATCTTCAAAGGTGGAAGGTGCGGATGCGGGAGCCGCGGGTTTGGAGCCGCAGGCTGCGAGAGACAGGGTCAGGGCGGTGCCCATCAGGATCAGTGTCAGTTTTTTCATAATTATTCTCCTCCGGTAACGAATGAAATAAACACCAAAGATTATAGTCTTTTTGGGGGAAACGTCAAGTTGGAGCGGGAAGGGGGCTTCTGCTTGTCGTTGATACCGTATTTTGGTATACTGACAGGGACTCTGCGAAGCGGAGAGTGTATTCGGAAACTGATGAAACCGTAAGGAGAACATACTATGGCACAGAGGCCGGGCGGCAGACAGAAACACATCACGGAAGGGGGCACGGGGGTCCACAGAAGAGGAGAGGGACTCGGTACGGGTCCTGTGGGGAGCGGCTCCAATTTCCACGGCGGCGGACAGCCGTCCGGAAACAGATCTTCTTCGGCGCCGGTGCGCGGCGGCGGGATCTCCATGGGAGCGATCGCCATCCTGCTGGTGGTATTCTTCCTGTTCCGCAGTCTCGGCGGATCCGATACGGAGCCTGCGGGAACGGCGGAGACACCGTCCGTGACCGAAACACAGACCGCATCGGGACAGGCGCAGGGCGGAACGGACATGGGATCGCTCCTGACCGCGCTCCTGGGCGGCGGCGGATCGTATACGAGCAGCACGGATTACGGTGACTGGAAGGATACCGCCTATCAGACGGGACAGCTGAACACGGCGGTGGCTGACGGGGCGCGTGAGAAGCGCACTGTCATCCGCGGCGGCGGGGACGACACCAATGTGATCCTGATCTACCTGTGCGGCACGGACCTGGAGTCCAAGAGCGGCATGGCCAGCCGCGATCTGCAGGAGATGATCGATGCCTCCATCAACGATCATGTGCGGATCTACGTCTATACCGGCGGCTGCCGTAGCTGGCAGAACCGCGTGATCTCCTCCGGCGTCAACCAGATCTATGAGGTGGCGGACAACGGGATGAGGTGTCTGGAGAGCAATATGGGCACCGGCTCCATGGTGGACCCCGCCACACTGGTACAGTTCCTGAACTGGGCAAAGAAGAACACGAGCGGCAACCGCTATGATCTGATCTTCTGGGATCACGGCGGCGGCTCGGTGTCGGGCTACGGTTATGATGAGAAGAACCCCCGTGCCGGCTCCATGGATCTCGCAAATATCGGCAAGGCGCTCAAGCAGGGCGGACTCACCTACGATTTTGTCGGTTTTGACGCCTGTCTCATGGCGACGGTGGAGACCGGGCTTGTCGTATCGGAGTACGCCGATTACATGATCGCCTCGGAGGAGACGGAGCCCGGCGTGGGCTGGTATTACACCACATGGCTGACGGAACTGTCAAAGGATCCCGGCAAACCCACGGTGGAGATCGGCAAGTGCATTGCGGACACCTTTACCACAGCCTGCGCTTCGAGTGCGCCGGGGCAGAAGACGACACTGTCCGTGGTGGATCTGGCGGAACTCTCCTTCACGGTCCCGGAGAGCCTGAAAGAATTTGCCTCCTCCACCTCGAAGATGATCTCGGACGGGGAATATGCAGCGGTTTCCGATGCCAGAAGAGGAGCGCGGGAATTTGCCGCCTCATCCAAACTCGATCAGGTGGATCTCGTGCATCTCGCCATGAATATGGGGACGGAAGAGGGACAGGCGCTCGCGGAGCGGATCCGGGGTGCCGTCAAGTACAATATGACCTCGGAGAATATCCCCAATTCGTACGGACTCTCGATCTATTTCCCGGCAAAGCGGCTTTCCAATGTCGATTCCGCCGTGAATACCTATGAAGCCATCGGAATGGACGAATCCTACACGCGCATGATCCAGGAGGCCGCTTCCATGAGTGCCTACGGCCAGGCTGCCGCAGGCGGTCCGCAGAGCGCATACGAGAGCATGACCGGCGGGTCATCGTCTCTTTACGACGGAGCGGATGCGCTGACACAGCTGCTCTCCACGATGCTCTCCGGCAATCTCACGGGCGTCTCCGGACTGACCTCCTCGAACTGCTCGTTCCTCGACAGGGGCGTGGCGCCGGATGTGGCGGCGACCTACATCTCCGAAAACAGTTTCCCGGATACGGAGCTCGTCTGGCAGGAGGACGGTTCGGGCAACCGGGTGCTCTGTCTCGACGAGACCGCCTGGTCCATGGTGCAGGAACTGGTCCTCAACATGTTCTATGACGACGGCGAGGGTTATGTCGACCTCGGGCTGGACAACGTCTATGAATTCGATGACAACGGCAACCTTCTGGCGCCGCAGGACCGCACCTGGGTCTCCATTGAAGGGCAGCCGGTGGCTTATTACTATATCGATCAGTGCGACGGCGCGATCACGGGCTATGTGCCGGCGATGCTCAACGATGAGCGCGTGAACCTCCTCGTCACCTTTGACGATGCGCATCCGTACGGTGTGGTGATCGGAGCGAATTATGATTATGAAGAGACCGGGATCGAAGTCATCGCCAAGAACCTGACGGAACTTGTCGACGGGGACCGTCTCGATTTCCTCGCCGATTTCTATACTTATGACGGCGAGTATTCGGACAGTTACTTCCTCGGGGAGACGCTGACGGTATCCGGTGCGATGGAGGATCTGCGGATCAGCAATACCGACGTCGGGAGCGGCCGCGTGCGGATGCTTTACCGGCTGACGGATATCTATAACAAGGATCACTGGACACCGGCTGTCGAGGGATAACGGGGCATTCATGGAGAAGCGGTTCACGTCGGGTTTCTACCGGATCCTGGCTGCGGTGATCGGGGGGCTGTGCCTCCTGTTGTTCGTCTTCGGACTGTTTTTCACCATTGTGTACAGACAGTACGAGGAAAATGACCTCCCGGAGCTTGTGCGGACCTCCCCGATCCTCGCCGTGTTATCGCTTATTGCCGCACTGGGGATCCTGTGGGGGATCCTGCGGCTTGCGGATCCGTATCTGAAAAACCGTTCCCCGCGGTTTTTCGGTTCCTGGCGGATCCTGATCCCCGGTCCCGGTTTTGCCGTTTTCTCCGTACTGCTCATCGGGTTCTGTGCCTTCCTTATAGCCGTGATCCGCGGGCTTCCCACCAACGATGCCGGAATGCTGCATGAGATCACGCAGCAGTTCCTGCGCGGGGATTATTCGGACATCGATCGCGGCTATCTGGTCTACTGCCCGCACCAGCTTTCCTACTGCCTCCTGTCCGGATGGATCATGCGGCTCTCCGGAGAGCAGAACATGACCGCCTTTCAGGTCTGCAATGCCGTATCGATCTGGTTTACGATGTTCTTTCTGTATGAGATCACCTGGGAACTGTTTGAGGATCTGCGGGTACTGGCATTCTGGAATCTGATCGGTACGGGATTTCTGGCGCTGTATGTCTATGTCACTTACATCTATAACGATATCTGGAGCATGGGTCCGCTGTTTGGGGCCCTGTATTTCTGGATCCTGTTCCTGAAGAGGAACCGTCCCGGTCCGGCTGTGCCTGCCGTACTTCTCGCTTCCCTGTCATTTTTCATCAAGACGAACGGGCTCATTGCGCTGATCGCCATGGGAATGACCGGCGTGTTCCTCCTCCCCGGCAGGCTGAAGGAGAAGAAATACCGCGAGGCTGCCGTGATCGTGGCCGCGGTCCTGGGGCTTGTCTTTCTGCCGCTCCTGTCGCAAAAGGCACTGAACGGGTATTATGAGGCTGTGAGCGGATACCGGGTGGCGGCCGGGGAACCGGGAGCGGCCTACATCGCGATGGGGCTGGAAGAGACAGGGACCGGACTGTACGGCTGGTACAACGGAGAGAACAGACGGCTCCTGACGGAGGCGGAGCTGGACAGTGACAGGGCGGCGGTCCTCGCATGGGACAGGATCGGGGAGCGCTGCCGGCTCTTTGCCGCGCATCCCGGGTACACGGTCCGCTTCTTCGGCTGGAAATACCTGTCGCAATGGGGGGATCCCACCAAGGGGAGCCTCCGGGAACAGGAACTGACCGGCCGGCATCAGGAGGGCCTGCGTCCCGCACTGGCCGATGACTTGACCTTTGGGACCGGATACCATATCATGCAGGGAGTAATGCATCTCTTCCATCTGCTCCTTTGTTACTTCAGCATCCACGGGATGCTCTCTCTCATAAGGGGCAGAAGACGGCTGGCCGGCGAAGCGGGTCTGCTGCTGCTGTTCATCTTCGGAGGGATGCTTTTTCATGAGATCTGGGAAGCGGCTGCGCGCTATGCGCTCCGCTACGAGGCGGCCTTCCTGCCTTTTGCGGCAGCCGGGGCGGCGGATCATCTGATGCGCATCCGGATCGGACAGAAAGGGATCGGGAAACATGAAGAACAGAAAACTGACCGCGCTTGACAGATTCCTGCTGGGGCTTTCCCGGGAGACGATCCACCGGGTCATCCTGGTGCTCCTCTTTGCGGGATCCCTCATCATCCGATGGAAGCTGGCGCCGGAAACCACCATTTCCTCGGATTATGAGCTCTACATCAAAGGCTGGCCTGACACCTACAGGGAACTCGGGTTTGTGGCAGGCATGCGGCAGGTGATCGGAGACTACTATGTCCCCTTCAATATCATGTATGCCGTCATCGGGCTTTCCCCCTGGGAGCCCTGGGTACTGGCCTCCCTGTTCTCCTGCATCTTTGATTATCTCATTGCGGGACTGGTATATTTCCTCCTGCGGGATCTGTTCCTGATCCGCGGCGCGGCCGATGCGCCGTTAAAAGCGGCTTATATGTCGGCGCTTACCTGCTATCTGCCGTTTGTCTTCATGGAGAGCGCATTGTGGAAGCAGTGCGACGGTTTCTATATCTTTTTCGCCCTGCTTGCTGTCTATCTGCTCCTCATCAAAGACCGGCCCACGCTCGCTTTTGCCATGCTGGGGATCAGTTTTTCCTTCAAACTGCAGTCCGTCTTCTTCTTCCCGTTTTTCGTGCTGCTCTACTTCCTGAAGAAGAATTTCAGTATCCTGCAGTTTCTGTGGATCCCGGGCTGCTATCTCGTCGCGGGTCTTCCGGCGGTGCTCTGCGGACGCGGCCTGAGGGCCACCTACTTCACCTATTTCATGCAGATGACGGAGGGAACGGACTACGGGACGACCTCGTTCTCGGAGAATTACGGGATGGTGGCCAATTATCCGAATGCGTATAATTTCGGACTGGACGAGTATCTGGGGACGCTGGCGCTGCCGGCGGTGATCTTCACGATGATGCTGCTCGCGCTGTCGGTTGCGCTGGCGATCCGACGGGATCTGCGGGATCCGGTGCGGCTGCTCTATCTGCTGGCCTGGCAGATCTGGACCTGCGTCATGTTCCTGCCGTCCATGCATGACCGGTATGATTACGGCGCCGTGCTCCTGTTCAGCCTCCTGATCGCCCTGCTGCCGCGTGAATCGGTCGTGCCTGCCTGCGTCCTCAATATCGGCACCTTTATCATCTTCATCCGTGCGGCACGCATGGATGCGGTGGGCGTCTCCCTGCATCTGCTGGCACTTATCTATCTGGCTGCGTTTTTCCTGACTTCCTGGATACTGGTGCACAGACTCATTCTGCTGCGCGAAGACGGGAGATAGGGAAACGGTTCAGGGCTTCCTGACCAGGGCAAAATCCCCGTAAGCGGTGATCTCCGCAGCTTCGATCCCGGGGAAACCGTCCAGTTCCGACTGATGCAGGATCAGTACCTGCCTGTCCAGATCGATCCCGGAGAGATCCTCCGGCAATCCGAAGACAAAATCAGAGAAAGCCGAGGCAATGCGGAATTCCGCCGTTTCGTCCTTCCATACCACGGTGTCCCGGAATTCCTCCGGCGGCGTACCCGTTGCATAGAGTGCCACGACGAACGGTGCGGCGACGCGGGTGTAGGTGGAAACGATCTGTTTCCCGTCTCCGGCGGTCGCGGCGGCGGCCTGAGCGGCTTCCGCGTAACCCGGCATGAAGAATCCGTCCGAACAGGCTAATTCCCGGTATCTCTCGCCGAAGTAATCATGGGTGAACAGGAGTGCTCCGCAGAGAATGAGCGCACAGACGGCTACTGCGGCAGCCTTTTTCTTCTGCCACAGAGCCTGCAGGGCCAGAGCCTGAAAATACAGGAACGGGACCAGCAGCATGGTCATGCGGTTGATGTCCAGTTCGATGAAAAGGGAGAATACGGCCGTGCAGCCGGTCAGGATCACGAATATCGTATCCTCCGGGTGCTTTTTTTGCATCCGCCTGACGGAGAGGAAGATCCCGCCCAGTGTCAGCGGGAAGGTGAACCGGTACATCTGCGCAAAGCCCGGCAGGACATTGCAGTATAACTCGTCCCGTTCAGCGCCGACGGTGAAGAAGATAATTAAATATCGAATGTTATTTAATATGAGCGAAAGTAGTTCGCTTCCGGAGGAGAAAACGCTCCGGGAGGCGGTGAGGACGGGGACCGAGAACCAGGGCGTCTCGATCGGACCGCGCCCGGACAGATTGACCGCAAAAAACAGGATCAGCGGGGAAAGTGTCAGGACAAAGATCAAGGCGGAGAGGAAGAGTTCCCGCAGTGTCATCCTCCCGTTCCGCACGCAGCAGATCCCGATGAGCACAAGGGCGAGCGGCACCACCAGTGTGGCGGAACCGTAGGACCACGTACACAGAGCAAAGCAGAAAGCGGAAAGCAGATATTTCGGCAGCCGGCGGACAGTCGATGCGGCCGCATGAAGAAAGGACAGAACAGACAGCGTCAGGAAGAACGGCAGGATATTGGCATCCAGTGTCCAGCGGCTCATCATCAGATGCCAGGGATTTACGACGGCCGGGAACAGGATCGCCAGAGAAAAGAACTGCCTGAGACTGCCGGATGCTTCACTGTTTTGTTCCGCGTTCTGCGGGACGGCAAAGGGAAGCAGCGCCAGAAGGGGCGGTGTGAGGCTTCCGAGGAGCGCCGGCACGAGACGCAGGGAATAGATATTTTTGCCGAATAACGCGGTGGACAGGGTCACCAGGTAGTCCAGGAGCGGACTGCCGCCGCCGGATCCCCAGGAGATCGGATAAACCGGCCAGTGATAGCCGTTCCGGTCCATTCCCCAGGTTGCGAGACAGTAGGCGTCATAACCGATCGAGGCTTCGTCCTGGTTGAGACCGGCCGGGACCATTCCGAAACGAAAGAAACGCAGCGCGGCACCGGCTGCCGCGAGGACAGCAAAGAGGAGGAGAAAGATCCTGTTATCCGCTTTCCTGTTGTTCATGCCGCCGGTGCTCCTTTGAAAATCTTTTACTTTAATGTTTTAGTGTGGTAAACTGTTGCCGGGAGGTATCCATCATGAATGAAAAGCTGAGACAGGCATCGGTCGATCACATGTTTGAGGCGATCCTGTGTCTGCGGGACAAAGAGGAGTGCTACCGCTTCTTCGAAGATCTGTGTACCGTCAACGAACTCCTGTCCATATCGCAGCGCTACGAGGTGTCCAGGATGCTGGACGCCGGCAGGACCTACCTGGAGATCGCGGCAGCCACGGGAGCTTCCACGGCCACCATCAGCAGGGTGAACCGCTCGCTGAATTACGGAGAGGGCGGGTACGAAATGGTCTTTCAGAGGCTGGATGATAAAGATCAGGGCGGCGATCAGCCGTCTCGTTCCGGATCTTCCTCGTAAACCCCGTATTCTTCGCTGTATCCGTCGTCCCCGGTGTTTTCCGCGAAATAGCTCTCGCTGTCGTCTGTATAGGATCCGTAGCCTGTATCTTCTTCCCGGATATACGCCGTCTCGTCCGCCGTATCTTCCCGGTCATATGTGATATCCTCTGTGACGGCCGGCACCTCATCCGTTTCCGGAACGGCGGCTTCGGTGCCGCGCCTGCGTCTTCCGGAACGGCCGCGTCTGGATTTTGCGATCTCGCGTTCCGCCTGTTCTTCCAGATCATCGGGCACCAGAATGGTCTCGGATGCCGGCATGGCAGATCTGCCGGTCAGGGTGCAGTGGCCCTGGAAAACGGCATCTTCATCAATGATGACCCTGGCAGCTGTGAGATCGCCGTAGACTCTGCCGGTATCACTGATCTCGATCCTGCCCTGAGGGGCTTCGATCCCGCCGTATACCTCTCCTGCATTGACGACACTGCTTGCTTTGATACCGCCGCGGACAACGCCGTTGCTGCCGATCACCACGGAATCCCTCGTACGGACAGCGCCGTTGACGATACCATCGACACGGATCGCCCGTCTGCCGATGACGGATCCCTCGATCACTACATCCGGACCGATGACCGTCATGATCCTGCCCTTTGATGCTCTGTTTCTGCCGAACAACGATACTTCCTCCTTATGATGGTCAGCCGTCGATCTGTGTCATGGACAGCGGGTCGATGTAGGACCCGTCCTGCATGAGCTGGTATCCGACGATGTTGTTGCTGTCGATGATGAAGAGGATGGATCCCCTTGTCACCTCGTCTCCCGCACGTACCATGGCATCACCGGCATTGCGGTAAACGGACTGATAGCCGTTGCCGTGATCGATCACGACCTGCTGTCCGTATTTCTCGTCCATATCCACGCGTTCGACGGTTCCCGCGCCGGAAGCGACAACGGATGAGCCGGCGGCGGCCTCCGTAAAATGCAGGATGGGATGGCCGGGCAGATCTTCCTCACCGACGCCGTCCGCGGTCAGTTCATTCAGCCGCTCGATGGATTCGTCGATGGTCACGGCATCGCGCAGATCCCTGGTGACGATCATGATGGCCGCACCGGTCAGGGGCATCCCTGTGGGCAGATGCTTTTCCGCATCCTCTCTCTCGGCGTAGGTTTCCTTGACCGTTTTCTGGTTGATCGATTTGGACAGCCGTGCCACTACGGCGTTGAGATTACTGTTTTCCGAAACGAGGGCATTCTTCTCCTCGGTCAGGGTTTTGATCTGTTCCAGCTGCAGATTCCCGATCTGCCGCAGACCGCTGATGGTCAGCAGCGCGTAAATGGAGAAACAGATGAGGAATACCAGCAGCGCGAATCCCGCAAATGCACAGAACTGCGCGGCAAAAGGACCGATCTTGCAGGTGTTTGTATCAGCGGCGGGATCCTCGGATACGATGAGGATCGTGTAGCCGCGTCGACGCCGATGTTTTTTGGGCTTTGCTTCGTCAGACATGGGCAGAATTATAGCATGTCACAGGGCCGCATTCAATAAAAAAACTCGCTTTACTTTTCGTATGCACTGTGTTAAAGTTTGTATGTTGCGATGTTGCAACGGAGCATTTGTTTTAGTTTTAGGAGGTAGTTTCAAATGAACAAGGGAACAGTCAAGTGGTTTAACAATCAGAAGGGCTACGGATTCATTTCCGATGAGAACGGCAATGATGTATTCGTGCATTTCACCGGTCTGAATATGGAAGGGTTCAAGTCTCTCGACGAGAATGATCAGGTCGAGTACGATGTCATCCAGGGCACGAAGGGCCCTCAGGCGGTCAACGTAACAAAGTTGAACTGAAGCGTTAGCTACAAGCCACGCAAAAAGTCAAAAATCAACCCGGGTCGAGTTTACTCGTACCCGGGTGATTTTTTGGCTTTTTATGCGGCGACAGCCGGATCGCGAGGAAACGCGCAGCGTTTTCGAGCGAAGCGTGGCTTGTAGTTCTTTGTTCTAATGCGAAGCATTTTCGAGCTGAACGTGACTCGTGGTCAGTTGGCAGCATCTTCGAGCGCCCCCTCCGCTCCGCAGGCTGCCAGTACCTCATCCAGGGAGAGCGGTCCGCCGAAAAGATCGAGTGCGCTCCCGACCGTCACATCCAGGCGGCCCCGGCCGAGCTGTCTGAGCAGAGAGATATCTTCCGTTGCATGCACCCCGCCGGCGTATACCATGGGCAGGCCGTCATATTCTCCCAGGATCCCGGCCACGCCGGCCTCGATCCCGTTCTGTTTCCCTTCCGCATCCGCCGCGTGGATCAGGAATTCGTCACAGTAGCCGGAGAGTGTCTGCAGCGTTTCCGTGCAGAGTTCCACATCCGTCATGTTCTGCCAGCGATCCGTGACGATGAAGTACCGGTCGCTGTCCGCCTCCTTTTTCCGGCAGCTCACATCGAGCACCACATGCTCTCTGCCGACCGCACGCCGCAGGTCCTCCAGATGATCGAAGTCGATCCGGCCCTTTGTGAACACATAGGAGGTGACAATGACGTGTGAGGCGCCGGCGTTCAGCCATTCCTCCGCATTCCCGGCATTGATGCCGCCGCCGACGTGCATCCCGCCCGGCCATGCGGCAAGCGCTTCCATCGCCTGCTTCCTGGTCGCTTCATACTGCGGGGAATCCTTGGCATTCAGCAGGATGACGTGTCCGCCCGGGAGTCCCAGACGCTGAAAAAGCGCCGCATAATATGCGGCGCCCTGTTCCGATACAAAATTATCTACTGCGGCATCCCCCTTGTCCCGCAGAGAACTCCCGATGATCTGTTTGACCTGACCGTTGTGGATGTCAATGCAGGGGCGGAATCTCATGTTTCCGCCTCTTCAGGACAGGACATCCCGCATGGTATAGAGTCCCGCAGGCTTCCCCGACAGGTACGCAGCCGCCGCAAGGGCGCCTTTGGCAAAGATGGCGCGGGAATAGGCGCGGTGGGAGAGGGTGATGACTTCATCGGTGCCGGCGAAGATCACATCGTGATCTCCGACGATCGTACCTCCGCGGATCGCGCTGATGCCGATCTCATGACGGTCTCTGGGCTTGCGGACATCACTTCTGTCATAGACCCTTGTGAGTTCTTTTCCGGTCTTTTCGAGAACCGCTTTCTCGATCTCCTCCGAAAGAGCATAGGCCGTGCCGCTGGGGGCGTCCACCTTGGCTGCGTGGTGTTTCTCTTCGATCTCGATGTCAAAACCGGCGGCGAAGAGCTTGGGCGCCGCCTCCTTCAGGATGTCCAGAAGGACATTCACACCGATCGACATATTGGCGGAGCGCAGGACGGGGATCTCCCCGGAAAGATCCTCCAGACGCCGGATCCTGGTCTCATCCAGTCCGGTGGTGCACATGACCAGAGGGAGCTTTCTGGCAGCGCAGTAATCCATCACATTGTCTGCCGCGGAAGCATTTGAGAAGTCAATGAGGACGTCGGCGGGGACATCGCAGTCCGCCAGTTTGGAAAAGAAAGGCGATACCACCGGTTCGCTTCCGGCCATATCGACGCCGGCGACGATCTTCATCCCGGTCTCCCCGTCACAGAGCGAGGCGATCATGCGCCCCATACGGCCGTTGCAGCCATGCAGAATGATGTGTGTCATAACCGGGCTCCTTTAATATCGAGTGTTATTTAATGAGACCGTAACCGCGCATCGCGTCAACGAGCTGCTTCTCGTGGGCGGGTTCGATCCGCGTGAGCGGCAGCCGGATCGCATCACAGTCAAAACCGATGAGAGAGAGCGCTCTCTTGACCGGAATGGGATTCACCTCACAGAACAGGGCATCCACCAGAGGCAGGACCTCGAGCTGCATATCCGCCGCTTTCTTTGTATCACCGTTCAGATATGCCATGCACAGATCGTGTGTCTGTGTCGGTGCCACATTGGAAAGGACGGAGATGACGCCCAGCCCGCCCAGGGACATGATCGGCACGATGAGTCCGTCTTCCCCGGAATAAAGCTCGATCTCCACACCGGCCGCTTTGGCCAGCGACATCATCTTTGTTGTCTGCGCGAGGCTGCCGGTGGCATCCTTGATACCGACGATGTTTTTCGTATCCCGGCACATGGCTACGACAGTCTCCGGCTGGATATTGCAGCCGGTGCGGCTGGGGACATTGTACAGGATGACAGGGAGCTTCACCGCGTCCGCCACAGCCGTGAAATGTGCGATCAGCCCGTTCTGGGTCGCTTTGTTATAGTAGGGGGTGACGGACAGGATGGCATCCGCACCCGCCGCCTCCGCTTCTTTGGACAGATAAACGGCGGTGTCGGTCGCATTGGAGCCGGCCCCCGCGATCACGGGCACTCTGTGCGCCACATGTTTCACGCAGAAACGGATGACATCAATATGCTCTTCTTCCGTCATCGTTGCCGATTCCCCGGTGGTGCCGCAGACGATGATGGCATCGGTGCCCTTTTCGATCTGGAAATCGATGAGACGGGCAAACTCTTCATAATTTACGGACAGATCTTCATGCATGGGGGTGGCGATGGCCACACCTGCGCCGCGAAATACGGACATTGCATTCTCCTTTTTCAGTGCGGGATTGACAGATCAAAGTGCATTTTAGCACCGAACACGGGCCGCGTCAACCGATCGGAGGGTTTGGATGAACGCGGAACGGCTCTTGATAAGGGTATCGCAAATGGCTATAATCGGAATGGAACGGATATGCACCCGGCGATCACAGGAGGGACTTCTATGGAACTGTGGGACGCGTATGATTCCGATGGCAAACGGATAGAGGGGATGACTCTCGTACGGGGATCGACCGACGGGATCCCCCGGGGCGTATTTCATTTGGTCTGTGATATTCTTGTCCGTCATGTCGACGGCACCTATCTCCTGATGCAGCGTGACAGCCGTACACGGCATGGCGGTATGTGGGAAGCTTCCGCCGGCGGGAGCGCCCTGCAGGGGGAGTCGCCGCTTGCGTGTGCTGTCCGGGAACTGCGGGAGGAAACCGGTATCGAAGCCGGAGATCTCACGGAAGTGGGAAGGGTAGTGGATGAAAAGACCCACGGGCTGTATGTGGAGTTTCTCTTCGTCACGGACAGAGATAAGGATGATATCAGATTGCAGGAAGGAGAAACGGTCGGTTACCGGTGGGTGAGCAGAGAGGAATTCCTGCGTATGCCAAAGAAAGAGCTCCTGACAAGACGCATGCAACGCTTCCTCCCCGAACTGCAGCCTGACACGTAAAAAGGCAACGTCGCACGGACCGCTGCCCTTTCACATAACCTTGTGCATGTTGTTGTCTCCTTTTGTCCCCTGTGATGGCTCCTATCTGCCGTATGTGCTGTAGAATTCCCTCATTGCTGTCTCCGGATCCGTCGGCTCGTATCTCGCCGCACTCAGATTGAACAGATCCGTCTTTGTTTCCTTTTTCCCGGCCCGTGCTGCCTTCTTGCGCTGGTCTTTTCTGGCCAGGTAGTTGTCCGGCGTCATCGTTGCCATCATCACGGGAGCGATCATTGCTGTGTTCATCTTCCACCTCCTTGTGAAACAACGGACACCCTGCTTCCCTTTCAATCAGTATATCGGCAGGAAGGGCGGGGGACTTAACAGGCAACCGCTTGCATGCGCCGGGGGAATGTGATAAAAAAGTATCCATGAAAGTGATCTTTGAACATGTGACAAAAAAGTTCCCCGGCCGGGGAAAGAATAAGGATGAGGTCATCGCTGTCGACGATTTCGACTTCGAGATCCCCGATGGCAAACTCATCGGTCTGCTGGGCCCCTCCGGCTGCGGCAAGAGCACCGCACTCAATCTCATCTGCGGCCTGCTCTCTCCCACGAACGGAAGGATCCTCTTCGGCGAGGAGGATGTGACCGCGATCCCGCCGGAGCGCCGCGGCGTGGGGATGGTGTTTCAGAACTATGCGCTTTATCCGCATCTGACGGTGGAGCAGAATATCATCTTTCCCCTGCAGAATCTCAAGGGAGCGGAGCGCCTGTCCAAAAAGGAGATGCACGACAAGGCAGTGGAAGTGGCCGGCCTCGTGCAGATCGATGCGCTCATGGACAGACGGCCTTCGGAACTTTCAGGCGGGCAGCAGCAGCGTGTCGCAATTGCCCGCGCTCTGGTCAAACTTCCCCGTGTACTCCTGCTGGATGAACCCCTCTCCAATCTGGATGCCAGACTCCGGCTGCAGACGAGAGAGGAGATCCGGCGTATCCAGACCCGTACCGGCGTCACGACGATCTTTGTCACGCACGATCAGGAGGAGGCCATGAGCATCTCTGATCTGATCGTTGTCATGAAGGACGGACGCGTCCATCAGATCGGCCGTCCCCAGGAGGTCTATGACGATCCCGCGGATCTGTTTGTGGCACAGTTCCTCGGCACACCGCCGATCAACGTGTTTGACGGCAGGATCGAGAACGGCAGCCTGTATATCGGAGAGGAAGCGGTTCTCGCATGGGAGACCGTCCTGCCGGAGGGAGAGAATAAGGAAACGGCCGGGACCGCGCCCGCATCGGATAAGCCGATCCCGGTGACAGTGGCCATCCGTCCGGAGGGTTTTGTGGTCGATCCGGCTGGTCCTCTGACCTGTGCGCTGGATGCCGTCGAAGTTATGGGACGGGACGTCAGCGTTGTATGCAGACACCCGAAGCTCACAAGCGCTCCGCAGATCCGCGCCGTCATTGACGCGGACGAACAGCCTGACAGTGCGCGGGAGCAGGTGCGCTTCTCACTGAAACCGCACAAGGTGCTGCTCTTTGATCCCGAAAGCGGGGAAAGACTCCGCACCGGCTGGTAACCCCATGGAACAGCGTCATCTCAAGGGATATCTGTACCTGCTGCCCGCCGTTCTTTTTCTGGGCGTCTTTCTCGTATACCCGCTCTTCGATGTGGTCACCTATTCCTTTGAGGAAGGCTATAATTTCGCCTCCCAGACCTATCGGGGCATCGGCCTGTACAACTACCGTTATGTACTCAGAGACCCGTACTTCCTGCAGGCGCTGAAGAACACCCTCCTTCTGGTGATCATCACCGTGCCCTTATCCACGGGGCTTGCGCTGGTCATTTCCGTGGCGCTTCATTCCATCACGGTGCTCAAGGACTTTTTCCAGACCATCTTCTTCCTGCCCTATGTGACCAATACGCTGGCGGTCGGTCTGGTGTTCATGATCCTTTTTGCCAGGACGCCTTACTCCGACGGACTGATGAACCTGCTTTTGGGCATCTTCGGGATCGCCCCCATAGACTTCATCGAGGGCCCCTATGCCGCCAAGCTCTTTGTTCTTTCCTTTTATACCATCTGGATCGTCCTGCCCTTTAAGATCCTGATCCTCACCAGTGCCCTGGCCGGGGTGGATGAGAACCTCATCAAGGCCGCCCGCATCGACGGCACCGGTCCCATGCGCATCTTCTTTAAGATCACCCTGCCGATGATCTCCCCCATGATCTTTTATCTGGTGATCACCGGCTTTATCGGCGCCTTCAAGGCATACAGCGACGCGGTGGCGATCTTCGGCGTCAACTTAAATGCCGCCGGCATGAACACCATCGTGGGCTACGTCTACGACATGCTCTACGGCGACAGCGGCGGCTTTCCTTCCTATGCTTCCGCAGCCGCGATCCTGCTGTTCCTCATCGTGCTGACCATTACGCTCATCAATCTGCTGGCGAGCCGCGGCCGGGTGCGCAGCAACTAAGGGGGACGGATGGATCGGATCGTGACCAAAACGCCCGTAAGCACCCGCGTCCTGCACATCCTGGCATGGATCCTGCTCATCGTGTGGGGACTGCTGGTACTCTTCCCGTTTTACTGGATGCTCCTTACCTCCCTCAAGGGTTACGGTGCCTACAACGCGGAATATGTCCCCCGGTTCTACACGCTGTCCCCGACTCTGGAGAATTATGCCACCGCCTTTACCGCGGTGCCTCTGGCCCGGTACTTCGTCAACACTCTGGTTTTCACCGTGGTCACCACCGGCCTCATGCTCATCGTGATCACCCTGTCGGCCTTTGCTTTTGCCAGACTTTCCTTCCCGGGGCGCGACCTGGTCTTCCTGCTGTTCCTGTCCCTCATGATGATCCCGGGGGAACTGGTGGTCATCACCAACTTCGTCACCATCACGGATCTGGGACTGCGCAACAGCTTCACCGGCCTGATCCTGCCCTCGGTCACCTCGGTCTTCTACATCTATCTGCTGAAAGAAAACTTCGAGCAGGTGCCCGATACCCTCTACTACGCAGCAAAGGTGGACGGCACGCCGGACCTGGTCTATCTGTTCAAGGTGCTCTGCCCCATCTGCAGGCCCACCCTGGTGACCGTCACCATCCTCAAGGCGATCGAGTGCTGGAATTCCTATGTGTGGCCCCGGCTTATCACCGATAATGCCCGCTATTTCCTGGTCTCGGTGGGGATCCAGGAGATCCGCGAAAACGGCTTCGGGCGGGAAAACATCCCCGCGATGATGGCGGCCGTGGTGGTCATTTCCCTGCCGTTAATCGTAATCTTCATCGTCTTCCGCAAAAAGATCATGGCGGGCGTGGCCCGGGGAGGTCTCAAGGGATGAGGACGAAGAGATTTGTCAAAACCGCGGTCCGCATTCTGGCGCTGGGGGCGCTTACCGCAGTTCTTACCGCCTGTCACGGAAGCAGACAGTCGGATGCCTTCGTGATGCCGGAGAGCCTTTCGGACACCGGAGCCCTGGAGATCACCTTTTGGGCCAAGAATGATACCAACAAGACCCAGACGGACATCTACCAGCAGGCGATCCGGGATTTCGAAGCCATCTATCCCAACATCAAGGTCAATCTCAGACTGTACACGGATTACGGCAAGATCTACAACGATGTCATCACCAACATCCGCACCAACACCACGCCCAATGTGTGCATCACCTATCCCGACCACATCGCCACCTATCTGACCGGTGCCTCGACGGTGGTGCCCCTCGATGCCCTGGCAGCGGATGCGCGCTACGGACTGGGCGGGAGCGAAGTCCGCTTTGATTCCCCCGCAGCGGACCGGATCGTCCCGGAATACCTGGCGGAGTGCCGGATCGGGAACGAACTCTATGCCCTGCCTTTTATGCGCTCCTCCGAGGCGCTGTATGTCAACAAAGACATGGTGGAAGCCCTGGGGTACACGCTGCCGGATGTCCTCACCTGGGATTTTGTCTTTGAAGTGAGCGAGCGGGCGGCGGCCACAAAAGGTGCGGACGGGGTCTATTCCGTCAACGGCCAGCATGTGCTCCTGCCTTTTATCTACAAGTCCACCGACAACATGATGATCCAGTATCTGGCCCAGACCGGTGCCCCCTATTCCACGGCGGAGGGCGACATCCTGATCTTCGGAGACGAGACCAAAGCATTCCTCTCCGGTGTGGCGGATCATGTGCGCAAAGAGGCTTTTTCCACCTTTAAGATCGCGGGCTACCCCGCCAATTTCCTCAACGCCGGCCAGTGCATCTTCGCCGTCGATTCCACCGCCGGCGCCACCTGGATGGGCTGTGACGCGCCGCTGATCGACATCAGCAAGGACCGGCTGGTGCAGTTTGAGACCGCGGTCTTCCCGGTGCCCCAGGCGGATCCGGATCACCCCCGGATGATCTCCCAGGGCCCTTCCGTCTGCATCTTTAACAAGAACGATCCCCGGGAAGTATTGGCTTCCTGGCTCTTTACGCAGTACCTGCTCACCAACAAGGTACAGATCGCCTATGCCGAGACCGAGGGCTATGTGCCCGTCACCCTCGATGCCAGAGAGGATCCGGATTACACGGATTACCTCGCCCGCTCGGGGGAAGACAACAAAGAACACTACCGGGTTAAGATCGAAGCGACCAGACTCATCCTCGCCCACACGGCAGACACCTTTGTCACGCCGGTGTTTAACGGCTCTGCGTCCCTTCGTGACGCGGCGGGAAGCCTCATCGAGAATACGGTCAAAGGTGTGCGCAGGGGACAGAATGTGAATGATGCGTGGTTTGACAAGCTCTATTCGGACACGAAGAGCCTCTACCGGCTGGGGGAACGCAAGGAAGTGGATGACATCGAAAACACGCCGCTGCCCGGCATGAGCGCGGCGCTGCTCATCACCCTGGTGATCGCCTGGATCGGGATCGCCCTGGTATTCATCCGCAGAAAATTAAAGGAAAAGGACTGAAACGTCCCGCTGATATCAGGCCGCGCCGATCAAAGCACGGCCCGCATCCCGCGCGATCAACGCGCGGGTTTTTTGCACCCTGCCACATCCGTGATGCGCCGGTTGTTCATGTAGACCGCCACGTCGCCCTGCTCAAACTGCTGGACGGTGCAGATCCACTGGGGGGCGTCGATATTGTTCTTGAAATAAACGCTGTCGGCGGACGCGGTGGCGATCCCCAGACCGCCCTTGTCCCGCCAGATCTTTGTCTCGAAGCCGATGTCAAAGCGCTTCTGCGCAGGCCCCGAAGATTCCTTTTTCCCGGGGGCCTTGGAAGGGGCATCCGCCTTGGGGGCCTTATGTGCATGGGATCCGCCGGAGGAACCGCCGCCGCTTTCCCCGCCTTCCCCGCTCAGGAACGAGAGGAAGAATTTCCCGGCGATAAGCACGATGAGGAAGAGCACCGCCGCAGAGCCAAGAGAAAAGATGTTTTCCAGGATGAGCAGCACGATGGGAATGAGCAGCCAGGTAAAGATGACGGCGATGACAAGATCCCAAAATGCCCGACGGGCGTCTTTGACCAGGAAGGCGCACAGCGCAAGGATGAGGACGATCACCATTCCCGCGATCAGATAGATCCGGGCCATGGCGTTGATGTCGTGGCCTTTTTCATACAGGCCGTTCAGCGTGTCGATGGCAAACTGGCGGTTGATCACCGGCACATTTTCCCCGAAGCGGATTCCCATCACGGTGAAGAAGAACACGCCCCACACAACGGCAGCGATGAGATCAAGGACGATCACGATCCGGCCGGGCAGTCCGCCCCGCTTCCACAGGATCACCGCAAAGAGAATGAGCTGCGCGGCCACCAGGACAGTGAGCAGGATCCCCGCCCATCCGGAAGTGACATCCCCCGCGGTCCCGTTGGTGAAATTGCTGTTGAGCGCCTGAAAGAACCCGTCCGCCCGGATAACATCCAGCTGGGACTGATATTCCCCATCCGTAATGAAACCGATATAAGCCAGGATGCCCGAGACGATCCCGGTGATCATGATCGCCGCCGGCAGGATGGTCCCCAGGCTCGAAAGCGGATCCTCGGCGAATCCCTTGATCGCACCGATCAGTCTGGTCAGCGGGTTATCCTTAAGTATGCGCATGGTGTCTCCTTTACTTGCATTGCGGCCGCGCTTCGGGTCCTGTGATGCGGCGGCCATTCATGTCTGTTGCCCGGTCCGGTCAGCAGATCTGTCTGCCGGTATTATACTTCCTGTCCGCATCGGATGACAACGTGTATCTTTGGATCGACCGAATTGTTAGTCTTAGATCCTCGCGCGGGACAGACATGTTTGCGCTGCGGGGCCTTTCGAGGCGTCGGTACTTAGGCAGTGTTCTTTACTGCCTTAGTACCGCTACGCCGAGAACGGAGCCGGGAGGCGTCCCCGCAGGATACTGTTCACAGCCGTCAAACGTTCACATCGGGTTCTTCCGGTCAAAGAGTACCTGCAAATGCGGATATACTATGATTGCAGGTACCCGAATCCCTCACTGTCGGCTCCACACGGCCGGTACTTTCGGTCAAAGGGTACCTGCAAATACGGATATAACACGATTGCAGATACCCGGATCCTTAACAGCAGATTACGCGCGGTTGCACTAATCATATGACCGCGTGGGAGAGTGAACAGAAACCGCGCGGAAACTCTCCGCTCCCCTCCGCCCTTGTATTTCTCCCTCATCGTGCTATAATATAACGATACGCGGAAAACGGCCCCGCAGGGGGATCAGATAATGGGAGGACATCAGACATGAGTTTACTGGAACAGTGGCGCGACAAGGCATATTCCGAGACGGCGGACAGAGGACAGCTCCAGAAGCTGTGGTCGGACTATTTCCAGGAAGAGAAGAAGATCTACGAGCAGCTGCTCGCGGCACCGGATGAGGAAGTGAAGGGCACGGTCGCTGAGCTGGCGGAGAAATACGGCATCGACATCATGACGATGACGGGGTTCCTCGACGGGATAAATGACAGCCTGAAGACTCCGAACCCCATCGACGAGATGGGGGAGGACACGGTGGTCAGCCTTGCGTTCGACAAGGCCCTGCTGTACAAGAACATGGTGGCGGCCGAGGCCGACTGGCTCTATACGCTGGAAGCCTGGGACGACATCTTCACCAAGGACGAACAGAAGGCGCTCTACAAGGAGCAGAAGGATTCGCGGACGGTGCGCAAGGCCGTCAAGGTCTATCCCAACGATCCCTGCCCCTGCGGGAGCGGCAAGAAGTATAAAAAATGTCACGGACGCGGCGGCGCAGGCCGCTATGAGGAGTAGCGTATGAATAAAGAAGAATTTGCGGAAGTATACCGACATTCCCTGGCCCATATCCTGGCCAAGGCCGTCATCGAGATCTACGGCAAAGAGGTACAGTATGCCATCGGCCCCCAGATCGAGGACGGCTGTTACTATGATTTTCTGATCCCGGTCTCCGTTAAGGAGGAGGACTTCCCGGCCATCGAGAACAAGATGCGGGAGATCATCAAGAGGAGAGAGGACTGGGTCAGAAAGGAAGTCTCAAGAGAAGAAGCCCTGCAGCTGTTTGCCGGGCAGAAATTCAAGACCGAGCTGATCGAAGATCTGCCGGAGGGCGAGGTCATCTCGATCTATGAGACGGGCTCCGATTTCGTTGATCTCTGCAGAGGACCTCATGTCGACAATTCCCAGGAACTGATGAATGTGGCCTACAAGATCCGCTCGGTATCCGGTGCTTACTGGCGCGGGGATGAGAAGAGGGACAGCTTACAGCGGATCTACCTCTATGCCTTCCCGAACAAGGATGCCCTGAAGGAGCATCTGAAGCTGATCCAGGAGGCACTGGAACGCGACCACAAGAAACTGGGAGCGCAGCTGGAACTGTTCATGTTTGATGAGACCGCTCCCGGGATGCCCTACTGACTGCCCCGCGGCTGGAGGATGTATCAGGAACTGCTCAAATACTCCAGGCAGCTGCAGGAGCGGCACGGCTACACGGAGATCGCGGCACCGCTCGTCAACAACAAGAAGCTCTGGCTCATCAGCGGGCACTGGGCACACTATATCAACAACATGTTCATGGTGCCCGGGCTCGAGGGCTGGCTCAAGGCCGATGCCGAGGTTCCGGCCGTTGTGGAGACGGAGCAGGAGCTTGATGATCCGGAGGCGGGCAGACCGGTCATGCTGGGCAGGCATACGGTCGTCTACAACCGCGAGGCGGTCGATACGATGGCAGCCAAGCCGATGAACTGCCCGAATGCCATGATGACCTACAAGCGGACGGTACATTCCTACAAGGAACTGCCCATCCGTTACAGCGAGTATGACGTGCTCCACCGCAAGGAGAAATCCGGTCAGATGAACGGACTCTTCCGTGTGCAGGAATTCCGTCAGGACGATGATCATACCTTTGTCATGGAAAGCCAGATCGAGGATGAGATCGCGGACATCATCGCGATCGCGGATGAGATCTACGGCACGTTCGGTGTGACCTACCGGGCGGAGCTCTCCACGAGGCCCGAGGACTTCATGGGTGATATCGAGGTCTGGAACCGTGCCGAGGCGGCACTCAAGCGGATCCTCGACAAGAAATACGGCGAGGGCGGCTACGAGATCAATGAGGGGGACGGTGCATTCTACGGACCCAAGATCGATCTCCAGATCAAGGATGCCCTGGGCCGCGAGTGGCAGTGCGGCACCGTGCAGCTCGACTTCCAGCTCCCGCACAACTTCGGTCTGACCTATCAGGACAAGGACGGCAGCATGCAGATGCCTGTTGTCATCCACCGTGCGATCTACGGTTCGCTCGAGCGGTTCATCGGGATCATCATCGAGAACTTCAAGGGGGCCTTTCCCTTCTGGCTCTCCCCGTACCAGGTGGGCATCGTGCCGATCCGGCCGGAGCACAACGATTATGCGAAGCAGGTCGAAGAGGCGCTGGCGGAAGCGGGGATCCGCGTGGAAACGGACTACTCCGACAGCAACATGAAGGAGAAGATCAAGAAATTCAAGAATTACAAGGATCCCTATATCCTGGTGCTCGGGGATAAGGAGGCGGCGGAGAAGACGGTATCCGTCAATGTCCGCGGCTCCAACAAACAGCTGCAGGGAGTTCCTCTGGACCGGTTTGTCGGGCTTTGTTGCAGACAGGTGAGGGAGCATACGCTTGAACTCGCGGAAAATGCAGAATAAGGGGGGCGCGGCCTTGGCCGCGCTCATCCTATGTGCGGCCGTCTGTACGCCGCAGGTGCATGCCCAGGCGATCATGGAGCCTGCGGATAAGATCGTTTACTCCGAGGAGGAACTGCTAGGGGCTTCCTATTCGCAGACGGAACTCCCGGAGGCTGCCAGTTTTGCCGTGAGGATCCCGTCGGATTTTGTCGCGGACAAGGTGCCCGGACGGTTCATCTGCAAACGCTATCCGCTGGACTCCGCACAGATTACGGTGGAGAGTATCACACTGGCGGATGACATGCTCTATACCAATGAAGAGAAGCGGGAACGGCTGGCGGACGGAGAGACGATACAGACAAAGCGCAGAGCCTATACCGGGCTGACTGCCGCCATTTTTGAGAGCAGAGCCAATGCGGCACTGGATGAGGGACTTTCCCTCAAGGTCGTTTCGTTTGAAAAGACTTCTGTCCGGCGCGCCTCGGACGGCATAGCCTTTCCGGGGTTCCGGATCCGCGCCGAGATAAAGGGCGGGAAAAAGCCGATCATGGAGGAAGTCTATATCTATCTGTCGGATGACCGGATCTTCACGGTCTCTTACGCGCAGGCATCGGACGATGAATTTGACGATGCCTTTGCGGAGAGTGCCGCGTCCATTGCGGTCTATTGACAGAGAGAGGGGCTGCGGCTTCGTAAGGGAGACATTATGCGGATCATCATCGTGGGATGCGGCAATGTGGGCGGTACGCTGGTCAGGATGCTTCTGGCCGAGGGACACAGTATCACCGTCATCGACAAGGAAGAGGATGTAATCGGCAATATTTCCAACAGCCTGGACTGCATGGGGATCGTCGGCAACGGAGCCAGTTTCCAGGTGCAGAGGGAGGCCGGTGTCGAGCATGCAGATCTCCTCATCGCCGTGACACCCAGTGACGAGCGGAACCTCCTGTGCTGCCTCATAGCGAAGAAGGCCGGTAACTGCCATACCATCGCCCGTGTGCGCGATCCGATCTACAAGCGTGAGATCGGCTATATCAAGGAGGAACTGGGACTTTCCCTGGTCATCAATCCGGAGGAAGCGGCAGCCAACGATGCCGCGAGACTCCTGAAGTTCCCTTCGGCCAGTTCCATCGAGACCTTTGCCAAGGGCCGCGCGGAACTCGTGCGGATGAAGATCGATCCGGATTCCAAACTGGCGGACAAACAGCTCTCGGAATTGCCGCCGGAACTGCTCGGCGGTGTGCTGGTCGGGATCGTGCAGCGTGAGGAGGAGATCTTCATCCCCAACGGACAGTTCATCCTCCGGGCCGGCGACGAGGTGAGCCTCGTGGGTTCCCAGAAGAACATGCTGCGGTTCTTTAAGCGGCTGGGGCTGCCCACGGCACGCGTGAAGTCCGCGTTTATCATCGGCTGCGGAGACACCGGCTATTATCTTGTGGAGCAGCTGCTCTCGATGGGGATCGGTGTCAAGATCTTTGAGAAGAACAAGGCGCGCTGCGAGGAACTCTCGGATCTGCTCCCCGACGCGCTGGTCATCAACGGCGACGGGACGGAGAAGGAACTGCTGCTCGAAGAGGGTCTGAAGAACGCCGAGGCTTTTGTGGCCCTGACCAACCTGGATGAAGAGAACATCATGCTCTCCATGTATGCGAAGAGCGTTTCTTCCGCCAAGCGGATCACACGGGTGCACCGGGTTTCCTACGATGAGATCATCGGCGCCATGGATCTGGGCAGCATTCTTTATCCCAGAAATATCACAGCAAACCGCATCATGCGCTATGTGCGCGGCATGGTCGGGAGCGGGGATTCCGGTCTGGAATCTCTCTACCGTCTGGCGGACGGCCGCGTGGAGGTCTCGGAATTCCGGGTGCTCTCCGACTGCCCGATCCGGGATAAGATGCTCATGGAGCTGAAGCTGAAACCCGGCGTCCTCATCGCCTGTATCATCCGCGGCAACGAGATCATCATCCCCCGCGGACATGACGCCGTCACTGCCGGTGACAGTGTGATCATCGCCACGACCGGCGGGATCCGCAAGATCGGAGATATCCTGCAATGAATTTCGGTTTTCTGCGTTTTCTGCTCGGACGCCTCATCCTGGTCATGGGTGCGCTTTTCCTGCTGCCGTTTATCGTGGCGGTGATCTACAGGGAGGACTTCGGTCTCGTCTTCTTTATCATGGCCGTTGTCTGCATGCTGTGCGGATATCTGATCAGCCGGAGAAAGCCTGCCGCACGGGAATTCTACGCCAGAGAAGGCTTTGTGGCCACAAGTCTTTCCTGGATCCTCATGAGTCTCATCGGCGCACTGCCCTTTGTGCTGTCCGGCACCATTGATTCCTATGTGGACGCGCTGTTCGAAACGGTCTCCGGCTTCACCACCACCGGAGGGAGCATCCTCACCGGAGTGGACGGGATGCTGCGCTGTGTCCAGTTCTGGCGCTGCTTCACCCACTGGATCGGAGGTATGGGCGTGCTGGTGTTCCTGCTCGCGATCCTGCCCATGGCAGACGGCTACGGCATGCACCTGATGCGTGCGGAGAGCCCCGGGCCCACCGCTTCCAAACTCGTGCCGAAGCTGGGCAGCACAGCCAAGATCCTGTATCTTATCTACATCCTGTTCACTGTGCTCGAGACGATCCTGTTAGCCCTGACGGGAATGCCGCTGTATGACTGTCTGACGATCACCTTTTCGACCGTCGGGACCGGCGGCTTCGCCGTGACCAACGCCGGGATCGGCGGGTATCCGATCTCCTCACAGATCATCATCACGGTCTTCATGATCCTGTGCGGCGTCAATTTCAACGCCTACTATCTGCTCTTTATCGGACACGCGGCCAAGGTGTGGCGGATCGAGGAGGTGCGGTATTATCTCCTGATCGTCTTCGGTGCCGCGGCTGCGATCACCGGAGATCTCGTGCTTCACGGGTACATGACGGATCTGCCGCTGGCATTTCATCATGCTCTGTTCTCCGTTGCCTCGATCTCTTCCACGACCGGTTTCGCGACGCTGGATTTCAATCTGTGGCCGGAATTCTCGCGGATGATGCTGGTCCTCGTCACGCTGATCGGTGCCTGTGCCGGTTCCACCGGCGGCGGCTTCAAGGTCTCACGGCTGTTGATCCTCATCAAGAGCGCGGCCAATGAGATCGTCTTCGTGACACACAGAAAGAGCGTCCGCCGTGTGCATATGGACGGCAAGGGTCTGGATGACCAGACCGTGAAATCCGTTTCCGCCTACGCGGTCCTCTACGTACTGATCTTTGCTGTCTCGGCAGCACTCATATCGTTAAACGGAACGGATTTTGTCACGAGCCTCACGGCGGTAGGCGCCACGCTCAACAATGTCGGGCCGGGTCTGAACGCTGTGGGCCCCATGGGGAACTACAGCGCGTTTTCCGCATTTTCCAAAGTGGTGTTCATTTTCGACATGCTGGCCGGCAGGCTGGAGATCCTGCCGATCCTCATCCTGTTCAAGCCTTCGACCTGGAAGAAAAACGCTTAGGGCCGCAGCTTAAAGAAACAGCCTGAGGAGGAGCACCCGGGTGAGGAACCACAAAAACAGGTGCGCCGGATAGAACAGATAGAAGAAGAGGGAAACTGCTTTGCTCCGGCCGAGAAAACCGCGTTTGCCGTTATAGAACAGCATCAGGAAAAAGGCCGGAAACGCCCATTCCTCATAATACATCTCCGCTGTTGAGAGCCGCCCGGTCAGACCGAGGAATCCCATGATGCCGGCGGCGATCCGGATCGGATAGAAGAGGTAGAAGACCAGGATCACGCATACGCCGACTCCTTCATAATCGGTCTTCAGAAAATCCGCAAGATGATAGGCGGCGATCGAGATGACGGCGGCGGAGACGAGGGTGACAAGGCACGTGCCGAAGCGGGTGCGGATCGCCTCGATGGCCCAGATGGCAGCCAGGCCGATGGCCAGAGTGAAGAAGACATTCTGATGCTCAAAGATGGCCTCCCGGTTGTCGGCAAGCAGCTGCGGGATATCGGCGGAAGCCGGATCGGAGAGCTGCGTGGCGATCAGATCGAAGGGAATCTCCGAGAGAAAGGCGAACAGGACAAGCCGCAGGAGATACCGCGCCCGGCTCCGGGTATGCATGAGCCCCTCCACGATGAGGAAGCAGTAGATCGGAAAGGCGGTGCGGCCGATCCCGCGCAGGACCATATAGATCGTATAACCGGTATCAAAATCGAGCCAGGAAGGCAGAGCGTGCGTGAGGAGCTGGAAATAGAGGACGCCCGCCGCAAAATGGTCGAGGGTCATCGTGATGACGGCGACGAGTTTCAGGGTACTGGCACTCACGTCCCCGGGAACTGCGTTGAACCGGTCAAAAAAACCCTCCGCGGGTTCCAGTCTTTTGGTAAGCGGATTCTGCATGATATAATACTATATTATCCGGAGGTGGAATATGCAACTGACATTTATCGGAGCGGATCATGAGGTGACCGGAAGCTGCCATTTTCTGGAGGCGGCAGGGAAAAGGATCCTCGTTGATTACGGGATGGAGCAGGGCCGGGATGATTTTGAGAATGCCCCGCTGCCCGTGAGCGCCGGTGCCATCGATTTCGTCTTTCTCACGCATGCACATATTGATCATTCCGGCCTGCTGCCGCTTCTGGCGGCGAAAGGTTTCCGGGGCAGGATCTATGCGACACGGGCGACGACGGATCTGTGCGATATCATGCTGCGTGATTCCGCGCACATCCAGGCGCAGGAGGCGGAGTGGCGCAGCCGCAAGAGCAAGCGCAACAAGGAGATTGAGACGACCGCGCCGCAGTATACCATGGAACATGTGCAGGCGGTCATGAAGTGCTTTGTGCCCTGCGAATACGGAGAGAAGATCACCGTGTTCGAGGACGCGGAAAAGGGCGGGGAGATCGCCGTGCGCTTCACCGATATCGGCCATCTGCTCGGGAGTGCGAGCATCGAGGTCTGGGCGAGGGAGGGTGTCAACACCCGCAAATTCGTCTTCTCCGGGGATATCGGCAACAATGACCAGCCGCTGCTCAGAAATCCCATCCGGACCGAAGAGGCGGATTACGTCATCATGGAGTCCACGTACGGGGACCGGCTGCACAGCAGCGAGAAGCCCGACGTGCTCGGCGATCTGGTGAAAGTCCTGAACCGCACCTTTGCCAGGGGCGGCAATGTGGTGGTCCCCTCCTTTGCGGTGGGCAGGACGCAGGAGCTGCTCTATTATCTGCGCAAGATCAAAAAGGAACACCTCGTCACGGCCGTGGATGATTTCCGTGTCTATGTCGACAGCCCTCTCGCGGTGGAGGCCACGGAGATCTTCCGCAGGAACCAGGCGGACTGCTATGACGGTGAAGCGGCGAAGCTTTTGCAGGCGGGGATCAATCCGCTGACCTTTCCGGGGCTTACGCTCTCGATCACGGCGGATGAATCCCGGGCGATCAATTTCACGGAAGAGCCCTGCGTGATCCTGTCCGCCTCCGGCATGTGCGAGGCCGGCCGGATCAAGCACCATCTGAAGCACAATCTCTGGCGGGAGGAATCCACGATCCTGTTCGTGGGATACCAGTCCGTGGGGACGCTGGGGCGTGCCATCGTCGACGGCGCCACACAGGTCAAGCTCTTCGGAGAACCGGTGGATGTCCGCGCGGAGATCGTGAAGGTCGTCGGACTCTCCGGGCATGCGGACCGGGACGGCCTGCTGTACTGGCTGGACGGCTTTACGGAAAAGCCGCGCAGGGTCTTCGTGGTCCACGGAGAGGATACGGTGGCGGCGGGCTTTGCGGAACTGATCGGCAGGACGCGGGGTCTGGAAGCAAACGCGCCCTACAGCGGGACGACCTTTGATCCGATCGGCAACCGGTTCGTCTATGAGGCGGCGCCGGTACCGGCGAAGAAGAAGGCGAAGCGCGCCGTCTCCGATGTGTTCGAGCGTCTCAAGGCGGCCGGCGCAAGGCTGATCGCGGTCATCGGGCGCAACGAGGGCCTCTCCAACAAGGATCTGGCGAAGTTTGCCGATCAGGTGACGGCTTTGTGCGACAAGTGGGATACGAAGCGGGATACCAGAAAAGGCTGAAGGAGGGCAGGAAATGGCATACGCGGATGAAGTATTCATCAAAATGTGCAGGGAGATCCTGACGGAGGGCACCTCCACCGAGGGAGAGAAGGTGCGCCCGCATTGGGAGGACGGCAGCAGTGCCTATACGATCAAGCGCTTCGGCGTGGTGAACCGCTATGATCTGCGCAGGGAATTCCCGATCCTGACGCTCAGGCCCACCGGGATCAAAAGCGCAACGGACGAGATGCTCTGGATCTGGCAGCGCAAGTCCAACAATATCCACGATCTGAAGCCGAAGATCTGGGATGAATGGGCGGATGCGGACGGCTCCATCGGCAAGGCCTACGGTTACCAGCTGGGGGTGAAGCATCAGTATAAAGAGGGGATGTTCGATCAGGTGGACCGGGTGATCTATGATCTGAAGAACAATCCGTTTTCCCGCAGGATCCTGACCAATATCTATGTGCATCAGGATCTGCATGAGATGAATCTCTATCCCTGCGCCTACAGCATGACCTTTAATGTGACGGCGGAGAAGGAAGAGGACGGGAGCGAGCATCTGATCCTTAATGCCATCCTGAACCAGCGGTCCCAGGACGTGCTGGCGGCCAATAACTGGAATGTCGTGCAATATGCCGTGCTGGTACATATGCTGGCCCAGGTCTGCGGCATGACGGCGGGTGAGTTCGTGCATGTCATCGCGGACGCCCATATCTATGACCGCCATGTGCCGATCGTGAAGGAGCTGATCAAACGGCCGGCGTATCCGGCACCTGCCTTTCATCTGAATCCGGAGATCACCGATTTCTATGCCTTTACGCCGGATGATGTATCGCTCACCGACTACCGCCACGGGGAGAAGATCGAAAAAATACCTATTGCTATTTAATGGTAGCGCTGATATAATTATTCCTGTATTTTGTCCTGTACGGGGCAGGATACAGGAGAGGATAATGAAGAAGACAGCGATCGTATACTATTCGACACATCACGGGAATACGAAAAAACTGGTGGAAGCCATCGCACAGGGCAGGGAGGATGTGACGCTCATCGATGCGGCGACCAAGATCGAGGTGGATCTTTCGGGTTATGAGAAGATCGGTCTGGCTTCCGGGATCTACGGCGGGCACTTTGCGGACAAGCTCCTCACCTTTGCCCGGATCAATCTGCCGGACAGCAAGGATGTCTTCCTGCTGTTCACAAGCTGTCTGAGCGGGAATAATTACGGCGGGGATGTCAGGGAACTGCTGGACAAGCGCAATGCCAGAGTCCTCGGCGTATGGCATACCAGGGGATATTGTACGTTCGGCCCGTTAAAGCTCATCGGCGGAGTCAACAAAAACCGGCCGAATGAGACGGATCTGCAGGAGTTGCTCACGTTTTACGACGGACTCGGCGCATAGGGACCGGCTGTTCCCCGCGGGAGAGCATCGTTTCAGAAATAAGAGGAGGACATAAGATTATGGCAGCAACGAAGAAACGCAACGGCAAACTGCTCATCAAGATCATCCTGATCGCACTGGGCGCGGTGGTACTGGTCGCGACCCTCCTGACCGTCATGTCGGGTATCGAGGTCAGCAGCACCTATCAGAGCCTGATGGAGGAAGAACTCAAGGCGACAGCCGTCCATCTGCATGACGAAGTGGACCGCCTCTACGAGGGTGAATGGTCACTCGATGCCGAGGGTAACCTCTACAAGGGCGAGCACATGCTCACCGGGCAGGATCCGATCCTTGACGGCATCAAGGCGCAGACCGGGATCGAGTATACGATCTTCTTCGGCAAGACCAGAATGCTCACCTCTCTCTACAAGCAGGGCACCAACGAGCGTATGAACGGTACCACGGCGAGTGATTCCGTTTACAATACGGTCGTCGGACAGGGCAAGGAATTCTACGCCCCCGATCTGGTGATCAACAACAAGCCGTACGCAGCCTATTATGTGCCGCTCACACAGCCGGACGGGACGAGGATCGGCATGGTGTTCGCCGGCCGCGAGACCTCCAATGTGACGGCGAACGTTTGGGCGATCATCCTGAAGATGGTGATCCTGGCGGTCGTCCTTGTGGTGGTCATCCTTGTGGCGGGGATCCTGGTGGCACTCAGAACCTCCAAGAAGATGGCCGGCATCGCCGAGAGTATCAATATCCTGGCTACCGGTAACCTGCGTGCGGAGTTCGATCAGTCCCTGTTAAAGCGCAGCGATGAACTGGGGACGATCGCGGACAGCACGCAGCAGTTCCAGACCAAGATCGCCGAGGTCATCGGTACCACGAGGCGCATGAGTGAAGAACTGCATGTTTCCAGCACGGAGCTCACCGAGTCTGCGGGGCAGGCTTCCAGTGCCTCCAGCCAGGTTTCCGAGGCCGTGAATGAAGTCAGCCGCGGCGCGGTCTCCCAGGCGGAGAGTATTCAGACTGCTGCCGCCAACACCGACGGCATCGGCCGCGATATCGATGATATCAGCGACAATGTCGGTCAGCTGGATGAGTATACCGGCGCGATGAAGAAATCCTGCGATGACGCGATGGATGCCATGGAGAAGCTGATCTCCCAGAGTCAGGAGGTCATGGCGTCCGTCAAGGAGATCGACAACACGATCCATTCCACCAACGAGTCCGCCAAGGGCATCTCGCAGTTCTCCGATGCCATC
>JAFXTJ010000051.1 GCA_017535945.1 Lachnospiraceae bacterium | reverse complement strand
TCATATGCCCGGATCCATTCGATGAAACGCTCCGTCACACGCCTGCTGCCGAAGCCGGCGGCATCAAAAAGCCGCGCTTTCAGCACATGCAGATACACATCCGCATCATTCCCGATCCGGTGGGCGACCGGCCGGTATTTCTCCGGCACCTCCCCCCGGCCATAGGCGATCCGGACCTCGTGTCCCTGCGAGATCAGTTCCTCCGCCTGATCCGTGCAGATGCGGCCGGTACTGCCGATCCCGCACACGACATTGATCATCAGGATCTTCATCCCGCGATCCAGCCTTCCATCTCATCCATGAGCTTCTGTTTATCAAAATGGACGGTGCAATAAGCCCTGCTGTTGGCACCGAGCCTCGTCCTGCTCTCCTGTGTCATCTCCGTCATCTCGCGGATGCGCTCTGCGAGCGCCCGGGCATCCCCTGTGGAACAGCACAGGCCGCAATCCGCCTCTTTGATGATCCGGGCCGTCTCCCCTCCCGCCGCTGCGAGGACCGGCAGACCGCACGCCATATAGGACTGGAGTTTTGCCGGGATCGTCTTCTCCCAGAGCGGCGAATCCGCAAAAGACAGGAATGCCGCATCGGAACAGGCAAGGATCGCAGGGATCCGTTCGGCCGGCTGCCTCGGGATCATGTGGAACCATTCCTCCACACCCAGTTTTTGGATCTCTGCAAGAAATCCCTGACGGTTTCGGCCGTCTCCGACAATGACGAACCGCACCGGCCGGTCCGTGTCTGTTTTTGTATCTTTCAGGAACTTCGCTGCCTGCGGCAGGATCTCCAGCCCTTGGGCATAACCGATATTGCCGGTGAAGGTGATCCGGAATGCCGTGTCCTGTATCAACTGCAGCAATGCGGCTCCGGCGCCTTCTGCTGCCGCCTGTTTCAGTTCCGCCTCTGCCTCTTCCCGTTCCATCGGCCGGTAGAACTCCTCCGCATACTGCGGCCAGTAGGAGATCTTCTCAGCAGGAACCGGTACGCGCCGGTTCTTTACCGCCTCCGCAAAGGAGGGGGACGTCACGAGGATCCGGTCGCAGCCCCTGTAGATCCGGTCCACCATCGCATCGATCCGGCTGATGATAAAGCGGTTCTTCAATCCGGTCACGGTGATCACATTCTCCGGCCAAAGATCCTGTGCGTAGAGAATGTGGGGCACCCGATGCTTCTTTGCATACCGGCAGCCCACCAGCACCTGGTTCATCGGCGAGGTTTCAAATGAGAAAACCAGATCCGCTTCCTGTTTGGTCGTCAGGTTCCAGAAAAAACCGGAGGCCGCAAAGGAAAACGTGTCAAACACCATCCCGATCGTGCTGTGCCCGCGCGGGATAACCGGGATCCTGCGGATCTCAACTCCCTGCCAGTTCTCTTTTCTTCTTTTACTGAATCCATAGCCCGGAAAAAACCGCCCTCCGGGATAGTTCGGGATCCCGGTGAGAACGCTCACCCGGTATCCGCGCCGTACCCATTCCCGTGCGATATCATTGATCCGGAAGCTCTCCGGATAAAAATGCTGCGAGATGATGAGAATGTGCGGTTTCTTCACACATGCTCCATATCATGCTTTACCATGAGACGCACCAGTTCCTCAAAAGTGGTCTTCTGCGGATCCCATCCCAATTCCGTCTTCGCCTTGGTCGGATCGCCGCAGAGATTGACCACGTCCGTGGGCCGGTAAAATTCCTCCGATACCTCCACGAGCACCCGGCCGGTGGCTTTATCAATGCCTTTTTCGTTGATCCCCTCCCCGGTGAATTCCAGTTCGATCCCGACTTCCTTAAAGGCCAGTGCACAGAATTCACGGACGGAATGCTGCACGCCCGTGGCGATCACATAGTCCTCGGGATGATCGTTCTGCAGCATCAGCCACATGCACTCCACATAATCTTTGGCATATCCCCAGTCCCTTAAAGAGGAAAGATTGCCCAGATACAGTTTGTCCTGCTTACCCTGCGCGATCCGTGCCGCTGCAAGGGTGATCTTCCTGGTAACAAAGGTCTCCCCGCGCCGCTCGGATTCGTGATTGAAGAGGATCCCGGAGCAGGCAAACATCCCGTATGCTTCCCTGTATTCCCGGACGATCCAGAAGCCGTACTGCTTCGCTACCGCGTAGGGGCTGTAGGGATGAAAAGGTGTCTTCTCCGACTGGGGTAGCTCCTCGACCTTTCCATAGAGCTCGGACGTAGAGGCCTGATAGATCCGGCAGGTTTCGATCTGTCCCGTCACACGCACTGCCTCAAGGACCCGCAGGACCCCCGTTGCATCCACATCTGCCGTAAATTCCGGCACATCAAAGCTCACGCCGACATGACTCTGGGCTGCCAGATTATAGATCTCATCCGGACGGATCTGCCCGATGATCGCCACCAGACTCATGGAATCCCCCATGTCGCCGTAATGCAGATGGAAATGCGGATCGCTCTCCAGATGATGGATCCGTTCCCGGTGATCCACGGAGGCCCTGCGGATCACTCCGTGGACCTCGTATCCTTTATCCAGCAGCAGTTCGGAGAGGTACGATCCGTCCTGTCCGGTCACCCCTGTGATCAATGCTTTTTTCATTCGCTTTCGATTCCTTTCTCCGATTCTGTTCCTGCAGCAGGCACAGGCTTCGCCATCCGCGCAGGGTTCCCCCTCCGCAGCACCGTCACCTGTGCTCCGCCGGCAGAACCGTCTCGCCGGTGCGCAGTACGGCTCTCTATGGCTGCGGCCTCCTTACGGAGACCGCCTCCGGCTTCTTTTCAACTAAACAGTTATTCTATCATGCTTCGGGGGATAATTCAAGAACAAGTGTTATCGACAACACCTCTTCACG
>JAFXTJ010000050.1 GCA_017535945.1 Lachnospiraceae bacterium | reverse complement strand
GTACCCGGCCACGGTAATTTCTCTCCGCGGAGCAACCCGCCGGCTCAATCAGGGTACCTGAAAATTCCAATTTCCCGCGCTTTCGGGTACCCGGCTGCGGCAGTTTCTCTCCGCGGAGTGCTCCGGCAGCACGATCGGGGTACCTGAAAACATCAATTACCCGCGTTTTCGGGTACCCGACTGCGGCAGTTTCTATCCGCGGCGCACTCTGCAGCTCGTTCAGGGTACCTGAAAATTCCAATTTCCCGCGCTTTCGGGTACCCGGCTGCGGCAGTTTCTCCCCGCGGCGCAACCCGGCACCCCGTTCAGGGTACCTGAAAATACCTATTTCCCGCGCTTTCGGGTACCCGGCCACGGCAGTTTCTCTCCGCGGCGCAACCCGGCTGCGGCAGTTTCTCCCCGCGGAGCCACGGAGCCGCGGAGCCGACACCACTCCTCACAGCAGCGCCTTGTAGACTTCCCTTTTCGGGATGCCGCGGTCGGCGGCGGCGCGCTTCATGGCCTCCTTGCGGTCGAGACCCTGCGATTCGTAGTAAGCGACATGTTCCGCGATGCTCATCTCCTGCCAGTCCGCCCTCTCGCGCTCCGCGAGCGCCTCAAAGCCCAGGGCCTCGATGACGAGGACATATTCGCCGCGGGGCTCGGCGGTCTCATAATACGCGGCCGCACCGGCGAGCGTCATGCGCTGCACCTCTTCAAAGCGCTTGGTGAGCTCGCGGCAGAGGGCGAGCCGTCTCTCTCCGCCGAGCGCCGCGACAAGATCATCCAGGAGTGCCCGCAGATGATGCGGGGCCTCGTAGAGAATGACCGTACGGGGCTCGTCGCGCAGGGCATCCAGGATCGTGCGGCGCAGCTTCTTATCCTCGCGCCCCGGCAGGAAGCCTTCAAAGACAAAACGTCTGCAGGAGAGCCCCGACAGAGACAGCGCCGTCACGAGTGCGCAGGGCCCCGGGAGCGATGTCACAGGGATCGCCGCCTCGTGGCAGAGGTCCACCAGCACTTCGCCGGGATCCGAGATCGCGGGCGTGCCGGCATCCGTGACGAGTGCGATATCCGCGCCGTCCTGCAGGCGCGCGATAAGCTCCTGCGCCTTCTCTGTGCGGTTGTGTTCGTGATAACTGGTCAGCGGGGTATGAATGTCGAAATGGGTTAAGAGTTTCCGTGTATTGCGGGTATCCTCCGCAGCGATGAGGTCAACACCGGCGAGGGTCTGAAGGACCCTCGCCGTGATATCTCCGAGATTACCGATCGGTGTGGCACAGAGGTAGAGCGTGCCGCACCCGCCGTCTGTACGGGCGGGATCCGCCGTGTGCAGTGTGCTCACTGGGGGGCCTGTCCTCCGGCACCGGGCTCACCGCCCTGCGGACGGCCGCCTCCGCGGCGGCGGCTGCGGTTCCGGTTGTTCCGGCGTTCGCCGTTATTTGCACCGTCGCCCTCGCGGCGTCCGGCATTCTCCCTGCGGTCACCCGCGTTGCTGCCGCCGTCGCCGTCACGCCGTCCGGCGTTTTCCCTGCGGTCCTCCGGACCCTGCCTGCGCTCGCCGCGGCCGCTGCGGTTCCTGCCTTCTCCGGCGGGCCGCTCCGCACCGTCGCGTCTGCGGTTCCGGTTCCTCTTGCGGCCGCCGCCTTCGCCATCCGGGCGGGCGTCTGCCCCCGATGCCCCGGATTCCTGTTCCTGCTGCTGCCGTTCCATCGCCGCCTGGATCGCCTGTTCTCTGGCGTTCTTGATGGCCTGCTCCTTGGCGACCTTCTGATCGGGCTTGCTGCGCAGGTCGATCTTGGGTTTCTTGCGGCGCCGGTGATTGCTCTTTACGAAATCGAGTTCGGACACCGGATATTCGTGGATCTCGCGCTCGTCGCCCACGTCCACCACGATCCGTGCGGTCTCACGCAGGATATCCACCGAGAAGACAATACCCGTCAGGCCGTCCGCCGTGGCCGTCGCCGTATCGCCGACGCCCGGCATGCGCTTGTTGATCTCCTCGTAGACCTCCTCCTCGTTGTTCAGGCAGCACATGAGCCGCCCGCAGGAACCGGAGATCTTGGTGGGGTTCAGCGAAAGATTCTGCTCCTTGGCCATCTTGATCGACACCGGCGAGAAGTCCGGCAGATACGCATGGCAGCACAGGTCGCGGCCGCAGATGCCGTAGCCGCCGATCATCTTGGTCTCGTCTCGCACGCCGACCTGCCTCAGCTCGATCCTCGTGTGAAAGGTCGCCGCCAGCTCCTTGACGAGTTCCCGGAAATCCACACGGCCGTCGGCCGTAAAATAGAACAGGATCTTGGTATTATCAAAGGTGTATTCCGCGTTGATGAGCTTCATCTCAAGCCCGCGCTCCGCGATCTTTTCGCGGCAGATGCGGAAAGCGTCTTTTTCCTTTTCTCTGTTGGCGGTCTCCTGCTCGATGTCGATACGGTTGGCAGGCCGCAGGATCTCCTTGAGCGGCTGGTTGAGCCCGCGCTCGCTCGCTTCGTGGGGCGGGACCACCACGGTCCCGTATTCCTTGCCGCGGGAGGTCTCGACGATGACCGCGTCCCCGCGCTTCAGTTCGTGCTCCCCGGCGTCGTACCAGTAGATCTTCCCGGCTGTCCGGAAATGCACGCCGATCACATTGCTCATATCTTTACTCCGTTTCTTCCTCTCACAGGTCTTCCCCGTGCTTCATGCCAAGCAGGAGGAGCTCCAGTACCAGATCCGCCGATAAGGAGGCGGAAAGCCGCTGTCTCGCCCTGCCGATGCGGTTTAGGTTGCCCTGCAGGACGGACCATTCCTGCCCCGCAGCCTCTCTATCATACGCCTCCTGCCCCGCAAATACAAGTTTTTCGGGGGAGCCCAGCGCCTTGCAGACCATGGCATCCCTGTTCAGGAGCATGAGCAGGTCCAGGAAACGCATCAGTTCCGCCGCTCCGACGTCCTTTAACTTCTTCTGTTTCTTTTTCTTCTTCGCACCTTCCTCCCCGGGCTCCGGCGGGAAAAAGATGCCGTACACGCGCTCCATGGCCGCATGGGTGTCGAGGCGCTTCAGGTCCAGGAGCAGCGCCGTCGTGCGGTCAACCATGTTGCGGAAGCTGTCATCCGCCGCGTAGCGCACCGCCTTGCCGATATTGCCGAAGGCCATGGCCGCACATTCCGCCGCAAGGTAGTCCGGGATCCGCTCCTGCCGCATGAGATACTGCTTCACACCCGCGTCGCTCACGGGCTTTAAGGGGAGCTGCACCATGCGGGAACGGATCGTCTCAAGCAGTGCCTCCGGACTTTCGCAGGCAATGAGGATCAGCACATATTCCGGCGGCTCCTCGAGGGTCTTTAAGACCGCGTTCTGACAGGCGGTGCTGAGGAGATCCCCCTCCGCGATGAAGTAGACGCGCCGCTCTCCCACCATGGGCCGGAGCGCGATGTCCTCCACCAGCTGCGTCCGGATCTCGTCGATGCCGTAGGCCTTCTTCTCGTGTGTGAGTTCCCGGTATTCCGAATGGGTGCCGGCCTCCATCATGATGCAGGAGCGGCATTTGCCGCAGGGCTCCGCGCCGGTCTCCGTGATCTGCAGGTCCGTGCACAGGGCTGCCTGCGCAAAGGTGCGCGCCACGAGTTTCCTGCCCATGCCGGCCTCGCCGGTGATGAGGTAGGCGTGGTTCAGCCGCCCCAGACGCAATGCCGTCTGCAGGTGGTCCCTGATGTCCTGTTGTTCGACGATGGAGGAAAATGTCATGTGAATATATCCAGCAGCATCCCCTCGATGGTGCCGATGGTGGAGAGGATCGCGATGTTGTCCTTCTCTTCCTTCATGAGCTCCTGCGCCAGCTGATCGAGATTCTCGTCAATGAGGCGGATGATGCCGTAGACCCGGTGGCGCCCCTTGCGGTCGAGGAAATTCTCACGGGAGAACTCGTGCGAGCGGGTCACGACTTCATTCAGAAAGGCCTTGATCATCGTGCGGTAGCGCTGCATGTCACGGATGTCCCGGCGTTTGCCGATGGCCTTGCCCTGCTGCGTGATCTCCTGCATCATGAGATTCAGCCGCTCCGCGAGGCCCTCGTCCGCGATGCGTGAGGAGAGGACGAACTTGAAGTCGCCGTTCGCCTCCTGCTGCGGTTTATTCTGTTCGATCTGCTGCGCCTGCTGCAGCTGGTTCACGCGGATGTCCATGTTTTTCCTTTTATGTACGCTCTCAGCGCCTCCACACACGCCTCCGGCTCGCCGTTGTTCGTGAAGCGGTGCGTGACGCCGGCTTCCGCGAGGTGCTCCTCCGAGAAATCTTCCCGGTCCGCAAGAAAACGTCTGCACATCTCGTCGTAGCGCGGATGCTCCTGTCTGCGCTCCCTGTGCAGCGCGCGCTCTAAGAGGATCCCCTCGTCCGTTTCGATGTAGAGCGGTTCCACCGCAGCCTCGCCGAAATATGCCCTGAGACTCTTCGCCGCCTCCGGGGTACCGATCATGAGATAATCCGCCGCCGCGAGGTCGATCTGTCCGTCGTCCGCCGTGAAGTAGCGCCAGGGACCCGCCATCGTCTGATAGGTGCGCTCCTCAATGATCCGGCCCTCCTCGCGCATCCGGGCATATGCCGCCTCATCGACGAAATGGTACTGGCTGCCCTGTTCCTCTCCGTCCCGCATGGGGCGGGTCGTATAGAGCACCACATGACGCAGGCGCAGGCTTCCGTCCGCGAGCAGTTCCCGGTACATGCGGTCCTTGCCGGCAGAGCTCCTGCCCATGAGGAGATAGATCGTGCCGGAACCGGTATTCTCTGAAGTTGCCGATGAATCCTTCTGCATCATCTGTCCTGTTTGACTGCTCTGACCGTCAGCTCCCCGTCACGGTCACCGATCCCGCGCACCCGCACACCGGCAGAGGCCAGCGCTCTGATCCGTGCGGCAGCGTCTTCGCCGATCCGCTCACCCGGGCAGAGCAGCGGTGTCCCGGGAGGATAAGGTGCGATCAGTTCCGCGCTGACCCTTCCCGCGGCGTCCTTGAGCAGGATCTCCTCCGCCGGCGCATCCCAGGCGTCCGCGATACCGCAGGCTGCCTCCGGCGGGCACATTTCCGGCAGGGAGGGCTTCGGAGAAGACGCGGCGTTCGCACCTTCCCGCTCGAGGAAATTATCAACCTCAGTCAGCGCCCACAGGAGGGCCTCGATGCCGTCCTCGGTGTCCATACCCGTGAGGATCAGCACGACTTCGTCGCCGTATGCCATCTCCGGTTCAATATGGTAATTCTCCAACAGGATATCATATAACTCGCGGCCCGTCATACGGCAGGAGGCCGTGGTCACCACGATCTTGCAGGGATCCTGCACGAGCTGTCCGGAGAGGAAACGCAGATGCTTCCAGGCTCTGCCCTGCTCGAGGATGATCTGCTTGTAGAGCAGCACACCGCCGAAGAGCTCCGGCCGCTCCCTGATCATCGTCATGCAGCTGTCGATGGAGGCCATGAGTACATAGGAGGGGCTGCTGGTCTGATAGATCCGCAGGAAGCGCCTGAGTTTCGTCCGGTCGATGAGCGCGCCCTGCACGTGGATCAGAGCCGTCTGCGTAAGGGACGGCAGCGTCTTGTGGAGGCTGTCGACCACGAGGTCGGCGCCCGCGTGTACCGCGGAATCCGGCAGTCCCTGGATCAGTCCGAAATGCGCCCCGTGCGCTTCGTCGACAATGACCGGCACGCCGTAGCTGTGCGCAATCTCAACGATGCTCGGGATGTCGCCGATGACACCGTAGTAGGTGGGGCTCGTCACAAAGACCGCCGCCGGCAGACGTCCTGCTGCCGATGCTTTGGACAGGGCTTCCATCACTTCAGCCGGGTAGACGGTGCCGGGGATCCGCGCATCGCCGTCGGTCAGTTCCTCTTCGATCATCCACTGCACATCGGCCTGCATCAGATATGCCGCATGCAGGAAGCTTAAATGGGAGTTCCGCCCTGCGAGGAGGAGCGGGTACTGTGCGGCACCGGCTGTCTCCCGCCCGGCAGCGCACGCGGTGCTCACTGCGGCGAGAACGCCCGCGGTCGAGCCGTTCACGAGGAAATGGGTCTCCTCCGCGCCATAGATCTTAGCCGCTTTTTTCTCTGCCTCCAGCAGGATGCCTGACGCATCGTGCAGATCGTCAAAGCCGTCGATCTCCGTGATGTCGATCGCCATCACATCCGCCATCGGCCCCGCCTGCGGATTGCGCTTATGCCCGGGCATATGGTACGGATACCGGGTGTGCCGGTCGAGTTTCTTCAGTTGGTCATAGAGGTCAGGCATTTCCGTCGGTTTCTCCATCCGCCATTACGGCAGGTGCGGTTTTGTTTATTGTGGCCGGATCACCACCCTTAACCTCATATTATAGCCGTTTCCCGTATGGTCCGCAAGGACGGGGGACCGCGTTGCCGCAATCGTTTCGCGTATTGACAGATCTCCCTCTACCCGCTATAACCGTGCTATGATCAGTTTTGCGCCAATGGAAGGGATCGGGACCTGTTATTACAGACGGGTGCATCACCGGCTGTTCCCGGAGGGGATCGACCGGTTCTACACACCGTTTCTGTCGGTGTATCCGAACCTCGCTTTTCGCAAACGGGATCTGCGGGAGATCCGTCCCGCCGCAGGCGAATGCCCGGAGGATACTAAGATCCGCCGGATGCTGGTGCCGCAGATCCTGGCCAGAAACGCCAAAGAGATCCTCTGGGCGGCACAGCAACTGTCCGCTCTCGGCTTTTCCATGATCGATCTGAATATGGGCTGTCCCTCCGGCACGGTCGTCGGCAAAGGCGGCGGAGCAGGGATGCTATCGGATCCCGGACGGCTCGATCGTATGCTGGGTGAGGTCTTTTCCGACCCGGATTTTGCCGCAAGCGGTGTCACGCTGTCCGTGAAGACCAGGCTGGGTCTTTCGGATCCGGAGGAGTTCTTTACGATCCTGCCGGTACTGTCCCGATATCCGCTCCGGGAGATCATCGTGCATCCCCGTGTACGGGCCGAGCAGTACAGCGGTCATCCGCACCGGGAGCTGCTGCGGCGGATCCTCTGGAGCACGCAGATCCCGGTCGGCTACAGCGGGGATCTCTTCACGGCGGAAGATGTTCACAGGTTCCGGGACGAGTTTCCGGAGATCCCCCATATCCTGCTCGGCCGGGGGATCGTATCGGATCCTTCGCTCGCCAGGCAATGCTCGGGCGGGGCTCCGCTCTCCGTCAATGAACTGAAGAGCTTTGTGCAGGCGGTCACGACAGAGTATGAGGCCGTGTTGGACAATGAGAGACAACTGCTGTTGAAGTTAAAGGAATTGTGGTATTACATGGGGGCACTGTTTGTGTCCCGAGATGGTTCTGATACGGAGCGGCTCCTGCGCAACCTGCGCGGTGCCGCTTCCATGAGCGAGTATCGCAATGCGCTCTACGCGCTTTTTGAGAAATGTACGCTCGGAGGACATTTTTCCGGGATCGCCTGATCCCTGACGTGACGGTTTTAAGCGCGACAGCCGCCGGTTGCTGTCATTGTGCCGGCTGTTGGGCACCTTCCGCCGCTGGCGCCGCAGGTTGTGCTGCAGGCTGTGCGGCATTCTCTGCTGCAGGCGTCGCAGGCGCTGCGGGCTGTCCGGCATTTTCCGCCGCAGGCGTCTGACCCGGTTCTCCGGTTCCCTGCTGCGCTCCCGGTTCCCCGGCACCTGCCGGTGCACCTTCGCCTCCGGCGGCTTCCTGTTCCGCCGCCTCCTTTTCCTGCTGTCTGCGCAGGTATTCTTCTTTTTCGATCCGTTCCTGCTCCTGTCTGTCTTTGTAGAGGGAGGCGCCTTTTTCCTGTCTGGCCTCTTCCGCCGCGACTTCACCGGCACTCATGATACCCGCGTTTTTCCACACGTAGAAGTAGAAGTCATTGTCCATCATCGCGAGTGATACGGCATACTCGCTCTCCGTATAATCCAGCATGGCCTCGAGATAAGCATCGAGTGTCGCGTCATCCCGGTTCTCCGCTGCTTCCTTCCAATACTTCTTGCCGTTTGCGCGGTCATACGCCACCACATCCGTCACAAAGCTGCCGTTGTAAAGCCTCGCCCGGTGCACACCTTCCGAGAAGATATCTGTTCCCATGAGGAGTCTGGAGTCGTAGTCGATGTCAAAGAGATTCAGGATCGTCGGCAGGATATCCACGTTGCAGCAATAGACATCGCTCGTCACGGGTGCTTCCATGCCGGCCTTATAGATGATGCAGGAGGACCGGTTGCGCTCGATCTGGCCGGGCATCGTCCCGCCGTTAAATTCCTTTACCGCCTCGTCGGAGAGGTAGTAGGGGAAATGATCGCCGATCAGGACGATCACCGTATTCTCCAGACGGCCGGCTTCTTCCAGGCGGTCCGTCAGGTATTTCACGGCCTGTTCCAGCTCGTATTCGCCGCAGAGATAGCCGATGCATTCGCTGTGCTTGTACCGGTCCCCGGCGAGCTTTTTCACCGCGGCGATGTTCTTTCTGTAGATGTAATTGGATTCATCATAGGGCCCGTGACCGCTGAAAGTCATGTAGTTGGCATGATAACGGCCGCCGCCGATATAGTCGTCCACCGACTGTTCCATCATCTCGAGGTCGGAGGCGGGCCACGGATTCGTAAAGGTCATCCCTTTTCCGAGGAATTTCGTATTGGCATCGGGATAGCCGAGGTTCAGCCAGGAGAGGTCGCGCATGTAGTAGGTGCCGCGGTAGTTGTGGTAGGCATAGCAGTCCGCGCCGGCCGCCGTGAAGAGATCACCCAGGCCGTAGGGCATGAAGACATTGGCCGACTGCGGAAAGGATCCTGACACGGAACCGCCGCGCGCACTTCGCGAGACATCGGGCCACAGGGAGGTATCAAAGGCGAACTCGCCGTTGGTCGTGGTATTGGGGAAGCTGTTGTAGAAATTATTCAGAACGATGCCTTCGCGTGACATCTTGTACAAGGTCGGCGTGATCTCGGGATCGAGCGCATAACCCGCATAGGATTCGCAGCATAACCAGATGAGATCGCAGTCTTTGAAGAGACCGGTGTATTCGTTGGTGGTCGTGGGTTTACGGGAAGCAAAGTAGTCGCACAGGGTGCGGATGCTTTCCTTATCGGTCATGTTCTTCAGTGCGGCAAAATCAATGGTTTCATTCACGCGCGGACGGACAGGGGTTTCTTCCTCTGTGTTTTCCTGCGGCGTGTCCGTCTGTTTTTCATCTGCTTTATCCGCGGCCGTTTTCTGCTCCGGAAGCGGTTCCGCACCGCGGATCATGGACATGGGCGTCTTTGTTTCGGTGTTTGCCGCGGAAAGAGACAGCGCGTCAAAATCAACCTCCGTTGTCACGGTGTCCGTGAGTGCACCTTTTGCTCCGAAAAGATATGCATAACTCTCGGTGATCGTCGTGGGCAGGGTCCCGATCCGCTCGGCGCTGGTATCGGTGTCCGTCAGGGCGCTGTGGTAGGCGTACCAGGCGGATTCCCGTCCCTGTCCGAAGAGCGCGAGGCTCGCACCGCCCAGGATCCAGAGCAGGATGCCGGCCGCAAGACAGACGGGTCGAAGGAT
>JAFXTJ010000049.1 GCA_017535945.1 Lachnospiraceae bacterium | reverse complement strand
TCCTCTTCTTCCTCTTCTTCCTCTTCGAGGTCTTCTTCCTCCTCGTAGCGGCGCCTCCTGCGGGCAGCATGCTCGCGGTGTCTCTTGTCCTCCGCCTCATAGGGATCCGGTGCGGGAGCGCGTCTGCGCCGGTCTCCGTTCGGATCGTCGGTATCCTGCTTGATCCGCTCCCGTTCGGCATCGGAGAGAGAACGCGCCGCGCGGGAAGCGGCATGCTCTGCCTCCTCCTTGCGCTTTAACGTCTCCTCCTGTTCCCGCCGGCGCGCCTTGAGGTACTCTTCCTTTTCGGAAGCGCTTAGGAAATCCAGAGGATCCTCGATACGGATATTGTCCACCGTATCGCCGTTCACCCCCCGCCGGTAATCGTTGATGTTGAATACGCCGTCAGCCAATGTTTCCGTGTTCTCCCATGATCAGGCCAGGATCCTGTCCGCAGCCGCCGTGAGTTTCGTTTTGGTCTGGCCCCCCAGCAGGGATTCCGCGACCTCTCCGTCCCTGAAGAAGAGGAACAGCGGGATCGACATGACATCATACCGCTGTGCGAGATCGGGGTTCTCATCCACGTTGAGCTTGCCGACCTTAAGCCTGCCGTCATACTCTTCTGCAAGTTCCGCCACCACAGGGGCCATCATCTTGCAGGGTCCGCACCAGTCGGCGTAAAAATCCACCAGTACGGGAGTTGCGCTCTTTAAGACTTCCTCTTCAAAATTGTCACTTGTAAATACATATTCCATTAGATATCCCCCCTCTTCCTGTGCATTTTCAGATAACAGATCGGCTTTCCCATGCCGACAAAACGCGTTTCGTATTCCGTCATGCAGTTGTCCGCCAGCAGGTCCTCCCTGGCGTGCAGATCCCGGCAGATCTCCTCCGCCTCCCATTCCGCCCGGGGCAGCTCCTCCAGTGCGAAATCAAAGAGCGCGGTATCGTCGGTCTTGAATTCCACCTCCCCGCCGGGCACCAGGATATGCCCGTAACGGCGCAGAAAAGCCGCCGACGGGAGCCTGCGGTTCGCATGTCTCGCCTTGGGCCACGGATCCGAGAAATTCAGATAAATACGGGCCACCTCTCCCGGAGCGAACACCTCCTCCAGGACCTCGGCATCCATCCGGGCGAAGCGGAGATTCGGATAAAGCAGCGCTTCCTGCTTCTGCACGGCCTTCACGAGGACATTGGTATATTTCTCGATCCCCAGAAAGTTGATCTGCGGCGATCTCCCCGCATGCTCCGCGAGGAAACGGCCCTTGCCGCAGCAGATCTCCAGATATAACGGGGCCTCCTGCCCGAAGAAGGCCTGCCAGGAGCCCTTTCTCTTCTCCGGCTCTGTCTCGCAATACGGACTGGCCGCGATATGCTCCTGTGATCCCGGGACATTTCTTAATCGCATGTAGTACAGTTTACACTATATTTACGGAAAAGGGAAGTGATCCCCGTAAGATGCAAATCCCATCCTTGCACCTCCGTACATTATCTGATAAAATATTCGAGGCTTTCTCTCATTGTCACCCGGAGGCTCCTATGCAGAAAACTTCCAGCAAGATCATCGTCGCTTTGCTTGTCTTTGCCGCTTTTGTCGGCATATGCGTTCTCTTATCCATGCGCCGCGTGGAAACTTTTGAAAACAAATACGCCGGTGTCGATCTGACCACCGATGTGGCGGGCATGGAACGCACCGGTACCTACGCAGGATATCTGAATGACCACGCCTCCGCTCCCATCGGCACACAGGAGATCGCCGTGGACCTGGATGCGTTTACCGCCGAAGGCGAGGTGCATGCGCAGGACGATGTCGAGGGCGAAGCGCACGCCATCTTTACGGAGACCGGATCCACCGTCACCTGGACCGTCAATGTCCCCGAAGAGGGCTTTTACCGGATCCACACCAGATACCTGCTGCCGGAGTCCCGCGGCGTGGCTGCGGAGCGCTCCGTATCCGTCAACGGCGAGATCCCCTTTGAGCGGGCAAGCAACATCTCCTTCTCCCGGATCTGGATGGACGGCGGCCCGGTCCGCACCGACAACCGGGGCAACGAGATCCGTCCCTCCCAGGTCGAGCTCTTCGCCTGGCAGGAAGCCTTCTTCCGGGACGATATGGGTTACACCGTCGATCCCTATCTCTTCTATTTTAATAAGGGAGAAAATACCATCTCCCTCTATGCGGAAAACGAGCCGATGTTCTTCTCCGCCCTCACCCTCGAGGGAGTGAACGATCCCCCGTCCTATGCCGATTACCTCGCGGCCCAGCCCGCCGCTTCCGATGAAAGTGTGAAGACCTATTCCGCCACGATCCAGGGCGAAGCGAGCGTGCGCCGCTCCGAGTCCTCCCTGTACGCGAAATATGACAGATCCTCTCCCACCACGATCCCCAACAGCGTCACCAAGACCATCCTCAACTATGTGGGCGGCGACACCTGGCGCAGCTCCGGACAGTGGATCGAATGGGAGTTTGAAGTCCCCGCGGACGGCTATTACAACATCATGATCAAGGGCCGCCAGAATTATTCCCGCGGCAGTGTCTCGAGCCGCCGCGTCCTGATCGACGGCGCGACCCCCTTTAAGGAACTCGAGGAGATCTCCTTCCCCTACGAAAATGACTGGGATTATAAGGATCTCGCGGACGAGACGGGTACCCCCTTCAATTTCTTCCTGACGAAGGGTACGCACACCATCCGTCTGGAGGCCACGCTGGGCGGCGTCGGTCCCATCCTCTCGGATCTGGAGGATTCCACCTTCCGCCTGAACCAGATCTACCGTAAGGTGCTCGTCTATACGGGCGCGGCGCCGGACCAGTACCGCGATTACCACATCGACACCACCTATCCCGAGATCATGCAGGCCATGAGCCTCGAATCCAAGCGGCTGTACAAGATCGTCGACGACATGACCCGCTTCAGCGGGCAGAAGGCCGACCAGATCGCCACCGCGCAGACCGTCGCGCAGCAGCTCGAGCGCTTCTGCCGCAAGCCGCAGAACATCACGACCGAGTTCATCACCTTTAAGGACAATATCACCTCGCTCGGCACGGCGTCCCTCAACATGAGCGACACCAAGCTCGATGTCGATTATCTGACCGTTTCCGGCACGGACTATCACCCCGCGAAGCGCAAGGCCAATGTGTTTACCAAGCTCGGACATGAAGCCAAGAGCTTTGTGGCCTCCTTTGTGGTGGATTACAACTCCGTCGGCGACGTCTACGAAGGCGAAGGCGACGAGAAGCTGGTCAAGGTGTGGGTCCTCACCGGCCGCGACCAGGGTACGATCCTGAAGACCATGGTGGATGACACCTTTGTGCCGAATACCGGGGTCAAGGTCAATGTCGAGATCGTCGATCCCACCGCGGTCCTGAACGCCGTTATGGCGGGCCGCGGTCCCAATGTGGTCCTCTCCATCGGTGCCGACCAGCCCGTCAACTACGCACTTCGTAACGCCTCCGAGGATCTGACGCAGTTCCCCGACTGGCAGGAGGTGCTCTCCCACTACTCCGAGAGCTCCTATGAGCAGTACCGGCTGGATGAGCACATCTACGCCATCCCGGAGACCCAGACCTTTAACGTCATGTTCTACCGCAAGGACGTCATGGAGGAGCTGGGGCTGCCGATCCCGCAGACCTGGAAGGAGCTCATCGAGGAATTCCCGACGATCCAGGGCAACAACCTCTCGGTCGGCATCCCGACGGCGGCAGGCTCCTCGAGTGTGGCCACCGCCTCGACGCAGATCATGTCCAATGTGCCGGATCTGTCCCTGTACTTCTCGCTCCTGTTCCAGTACGGCGGCGACATGTACAATGCCGCGGGTACCAAGACCGTCGTCGACGACGAGGCCGGCATCCGCGCCTTTGACGACTATGTGCGCTACTTCAACGACTACGGTATCCCGACGGTCTACGACTTCGTGAGCCGTTTCCGTTCCGGCGAGATGCCGCTGGGCATCGCCGCCTATTCGACCTACAACACGCTGATGGTCTCCGCACCGGAGATCCGCGGTCTCTGGGACTTCACCGTGATCCCGGGCACCGAGCGTGTGGCCGCGGACGGCACGACCTACATCGACCGCGCCGACTTCATCACCGGCTCCGCCACCATGATGTGCACGACGCCGGATCCGGAGCTGAAGCAGAATGCCTGGGAATTCATGAAATGGTGGGCACAGCCCGACACGCAGATCCGCTTCGGCCGTGAGATCGAGGCGCTCCTGGGCTCCAGTGCCCGTTATGCCACCGCCAACCGGGACGCTTTCTCCAACCTCTCCTGGTCCATGGATGACATCGCCGTGCTGAACGCACAGTGGGATGAGACCCGCGGCATCCGCGAGGTCCCCGGCGGATACTTCACCGGCCGCCACATCTCCAACGCGATCCGCAAGGTCATCAACGAGAAGGTGGACTCCCGCGAGACGATCATCGACTACTCCATCATGATCGACGAAGAGATCGAGAAAAAACGGCGTGAGTTTGGCATGCCGTTAGAGTGATCACACACCCAGAGGATAAGCGCATGAGCACAAACACGAAAGCAATACCGGCAAAAGACATGACCATGCTGCAGAAATACTTCACGCTGAGGAAGCATGAAGCGAATGTCGCATGGAAGAAGGCCAAGGCGCGCAAGATGTGCTATCTGTTCCTGGCACCCTACGCGGTCCTCTTCTGCATGTTCTATGTCTTCCCGGTGGTGGCCTCCATCTACTATAGCTTCACCTATTACAACATCCTGGAGCCCCCGCGCTTCATCGGCCTCTCGAACTATATCTCGCTGATCCTGGAGGATGACATCTTCCTGATCGGTATCAAGAACACCTTTATGATCGCCATCATCACGGGGCCGCTGGGATACATCCTGTCGTTCCTCTTCGCGTGGCTGATCAACGAGCTGCCCCGGTGGGTCCGGAGCGTCGCGGTCATCATCTTCTACGCGCCCTCCATCGCCGGCAACTGCTACGTCATCTTCTCCGTGTTCTTCCGCGGCGACGCCTACGGCTATGTCAACGCGTTCCTCATGAACGTCGGCATCATCGATGCGCCCATCCTGTGGCTCATCAATCCGACCTACATGCTGCCGATCTGTATGCTGGTCATCCTGTGGATGAGCCTGGGCACCGGCTTCCTCTCCTTTGTCGCCGGTCTCCAGGGCGTGGACAAGAGCCAGTTCGAGGCGGGCTACATGGACGGCGTGAAAAACCGCTGGCAGGAGCTGTGGTACATCACGCTTCCCAACATGAAGCCCATGCTGATGTTCGGCGCGGTCATGTCGATCACCCAGGCCTTCGGCGTCTGCGATGTCACGATGGCCCTGTGTGGCTACCCCAGTACGGACTACGCGGCCCGTACCATCGTGACCCACCTGTTCGACTACGGTTTCTCGCGTTTTGAGATGGGATACGCCTGCGCCATCGCGACGATCCTGTTCCTGATCATGATCCTGTGCAACAAGGCGATCCAGAGCCTGTTAAGAAGAGTCGGTACCTGATACGGACCTCTTCCCCGCAGAAACAGCAGACCGATAGGAGCCCTTAACTCATGGCAAAGAAGCAGAAAAAACAAGTCGAAGAAAAGCCCTACAGGAAGCCTCTCATCAAGAAGAGGAAGCCCAACCGCTCGATCGCGGGCGATCTCTTCCTGTATCTCTTCCTGATACTGGTGGCCTTCATCATGGCCTTCCCCATCATCTATGCCGTATCGAGCGCATTGAAGCCGCTGGATGAGCTGTTCAAATTCCCGCCGCGCATCTTTGCGCAGCATCCGACGACGGACAATTTCTCCGATCTGTTCGTCACGATGGGCAAGAGCTGGGTCACCTTCTCCCGCTATCTGTTCAATACCGTGTTCATCACCTTTGTGGGAACAGCGGGACATCTGATCATCGCCTCCATGGGCGCGTTCGTGCTGGCGAAGTATGAGTTCCCCGGCAATGAACTTTTCTTTAAGGTCGTCACCGTGGCCATGATGTTCACCGGCTACGTCACGCAGATCCCGAACTACCTGATCCTCAACAAGCTGGGCTGGATCGACACCTACTGGTCCATCATCATCCCGGCCTTTGCCTCTCCGATGGGACTCTTCCTCATGAAGCAGTTCATGGAGGGCCTGCCCACCTCCCTCATCGAAGCCGCCAAGATCGACGGTGCCGGAGAGTGGCGCGTGTTCAGCCAGATCGTCATGCCCAATGTAAAACCCGCCTGGATGACGCTGATCATCTTCAGCGTGCAGGCGCTGTGGAACAACAAGGCTTCGACCTATATCTATTCCGAGGAGCGCAAGACACTGGTCTACGCGCTGCAGCAGATCCAGTCCGGCGGTATCGCCCGTACCGGACAGGGCGCGGCGGTGCTGGTGGTCGTCATGATCGTCCCGATCATGATCTTCGTCTTCTCGGAGAGCCAGATCCTGGAGACCATGGCGAGCTCCGGTCTGAAAGACTGATCTCCCGGCGCGGACGGATACGGACGGCAGCGGAACATACGACAGGTGACTGCATGAAAAAGAGAATGTCAGACAACTTAATCAGGCGCGCAGCAGCGCTTATCGGGGCCGGCCTCATGGCCGCTTCCCTCTTCGCCGGCACGGCAGAGACGGCACGGGCCGCGACGCACCAATTCGGCTACACCTACAACCTCGATTACTGGGGCGATGTGCAGAATTCTCCGGATCTCTACACCCCCTGCATGGTCCTGACCTCTGCGGATCTGGGTCTGGAAGTCAAGATGAACGCCCCGCAGGGTCTCACCATGGTGGGCGACCATCTCTATGTCTGCGACAGCGGCAATAACCGGATCCTGGATCTGCAGCTGAACGGCACCGGCATCCCCACGGTCGAGCGCATCATCGAGGGCGTAAAAGGCGTGGAACCCGCGACTTTCTCCAACCCCACCGATTTCGCGATCTCTGAGGACGGCAACATCTTCATCGCCGACCAGGGCAATGCCCGCATCCTCAAGACCGATCCCGATTTCAACTTCATCCTGCAGTTTGACAAGCCGACCGACCAGGCGCTCGATCCCAAGCTGGTCTTCGCACCGACCAAGATCGTGGTGGATACCGCGGAGCGCGTCTACTGCATCGCAGCCGGCATCAACAAGGGCCTGTGCAAATACGAGGCCGACGGTACTTTTTCCGGCTTCATCGGCGCGACCAAGGTCACCTTTGATTTCCTCGACTATATCTGGAAGAAATTCGCCACCCAGGCGCAGCGCGCCCAGATGGAATCCTTTGTTCCGACGGAGTATGACAACATCTATATGGACCACGAAGGCTTCATCTACGCCTGCACCGGCGCCGTGGACCGCGAAGAGCTCCGCAATGACAAGGCGGACGCGGTGCGCAAGATCAACCTGATGGGCAATGACATCCTCGTGCGCAACGGCGAATGGGGCATCTACGGCGACATCCACATGGGCAATGCCGGCGGCTACGAAGGTCCCTCGTATTTCTCCGACGTCACCGTCTTTGACAACGACATCTTCGTCTGCCTCGACCGCAACCGCGGCAGACTCTTCGGCTACGACGACCAGGGCCACATGGTCTTCGCTTTCGGCAGCAACGGCAATATGGACGGCTACTTCCGCAGACCCGTCGCGATCGAGCACTATGACCACGATCTCTATGTGCTCGATACCCTCGACTGCGCGATCACCGTCTTCATCCCGACCAAATTCGGCGCCACGGTCTACCGGGCGATCGACGAATTCGACGCCGGCAACTATGTCACCTCCGGCGAGTCCTGGCAGGAAGCCATCGACATGAACGGCAACTACGATCTCGCCTACATCGGCATCGGCCGGTCGCTCCTGAGGCAGGAGCGCTACGCGGAGGCCATGCGCTACTTTGAAGTGAAATACGACGACGAGAATTACTCCAAGGCCTTTAAGCAGTTCCGCAAGGAATGGGTGGAGAGCAATATCGTCATCATCGTGATCGTGCTCCTGGCGCTGTTCCTGATCCCGTTAGGCATCGGGCGCTTCCGCAAGATCCGGCATGACATCGATACCGCGGATATCTTCATCGTGGAGGGATCCGCGGCAAACAGCAGCAAAGAGCAGTAACGGAGAAGACCTATGGCAGACACACTCTCGGTAAAACTCTTCAATAAGCAGGCGTGGGGCAAGTACGGCGATTCCCTGAAATTCGCCTTTTACTGCATGACCCATCCGCTGGACGGCTTCTGGGATCTGACCCACGAGAAGCGGGGAACGATCGCGGCCGCCAACACGATCCTCATCGCGACGATCTTTATGCGTCTGATGAAGCTGCGCTACACGAGCTTCATCTTCCTGACGGTCTACTGGGAGGAACTCAACATCTTCCTGTATATCGCTTCGATCCTCTTCCCGCTGGCTCTCTGGGTCCTCGGCAACTGGGGTCTGACGACCCTCTTTGACGGCAAAGGCAAACTCTCGCAGATCTATATGGCGACCTGCTACGGGATGCTGCCCTATCCGGTGATCCAGCTGCCCCTCACGGTCTTCTCCAACTTCGTGACCGTGGAAGAGGGCCAGTTCTACAGTGTGCTCAGCGTGATCTCCCTCATCTACTGCGGCCTGCTCATCATCGCCGCGATGGGGCAGATCCATGAATACGGCGCCGGCAAGAATCTGTTGTTCACGGTGGCGAGCCTCTTTGCCATGCTGGTCATCATCTTCATCCTGATGATCTTCTTCAGCATGATCTCACAGGGCGTCATGTACTTCATCTCTCTGGTGAGAGAATTCTTGTTCAGACTATAATGACCCGGAGCATGGGTTTTTGACACGGGAGCAGGCATGAAAAAAGAAAAGACCGTCAATAACGAGAGGATCACCGAACGGAACAACAAGATCAAAGAGACCCTGCAGAGTCTGATCTTTCCCACAGTCTTTGCACTGATCATTCTGGGTCTTGTCTGGTTCGTCGTGCACTACCAGAATATCGAGAAGCCGCAGGAGTTGATCGAAACCCACAGCTATACCGGCGGCGAGGATCCCGTTGTCATGGAGAACGACAAGCTCCTCTTCACGATGGATCCGCTGACCACCCAGTTTACGATCAAGGTCAAGGAAACCGGCAAGGAGTGGCGCTCCAACCCGGAAGGCGCCGCCAATGACTCCCACGCCCTCTCCGAGGAAAAGGACAAACTCCGGTCGCCGCTTCTGATGAGTTACGCGGTGGAGACCGGTCTGGAGACCCAGATCAATTCCTTCTCCCAGAGCACGGAAAACGGCGTCTACGATATCGAGCAGGGCGACGGCTACATCCGCGTGGATTACTCCATGGGGGACATCGAGAAGGAGTTCATCATCCCGCCGGCCCTGACCGTGGAGAACTACGAGAAATGGTACGATGCGGCCACAACGGACGGCAAGAAGCTGATCAAGAAATATTACCGGGAATACGACATCAACAACCTGAAGAAGGACGATAACAAGGAAGAGCTCCTCGAGGAATATCCGGAACTGGCCAACCAGCACCTCTATATCCTGCACCATGCGGCCAAGGACAACGTCAAGACCAAGCTCCAGAATTTCTTTGCGGAAGCCGGCTACACCATGGACGACTACATGGCGGATAAGACCCACGATTCCTCGGGAAGTGCCTCCGACAAGCCGGTCTTCAATGTCAGCGTGATCTACCGTCTCGACGGCGATGACTTCACGGTCGAGATTCCGTTCAAGGACATGCAGTTCAGGAGCGACTATCCGATCTATACCCTGACACCCCTGCCTTATTTCGGCGCCGGCGGCCCGGAGGATGACGGCTACATCCTGGTACCCGAGGGCGGCGGCTCCCTCATCGACTTCAACAACGGCAAGATCTCCCAGGCCACCTACTATGCCAATGTCTACGGCTGGGATATGTGCGTCACGAGAAAGGCCGTGGTCCACAATACCCGCGCCTACTACGGCGTCTACGGCATTGCCAACAAGAACGATTCCTTCATCTGCATCCTCGAGGACGGCCGCACCTACGCCGCCATCCAGGCCGATATCGCGGGCAAGAACCACTCCTACAACTTCGCCAACGCGATCTATTCCATCTGCCGCCGCGAGCAGTACGACGTCGGCGACATCGCCAATTCCGATATCTATAAATACGATGATGTCCTGCCGGATGAGTCCCTGATCCAGCGCTACCGCTTCATCAACTCCGGCGACTACTCCGACATGGCGAAGAACTACCGGGATTACCTGAAAGAAAAATACGGCCAGTACCTGAGCCTCAACACCGATCAGAACGCCCCCGCGGAAGTGGAGATCGTGGGCGCCGTGGACAAGATCCGGCAGATCCTGGGCGTGCCGGTATCCCGTCCGCTCAAGCTCACCACCTTTGACGAGGCGGCCGTCATGATCCGGGCGCTCAAGGAGGACGGCGTCGCCAACCTCTCCGTCAAGCTGCGCGGCTGGTGCAACGGCGGCGTGCGGCAGAAGGTGCTGAAGAGGACGCATATCGTTTCCTCGCTCGGCAGCTCCTCCAAGCTTAAAAACCTCGCGGATACCGCCAACAGCGAAGGCGTGAACCTCTACCTGAACGGCATCACCCAGTATGCCTGCGATTCCAATCTGCTGGACGGCTTCTTCTCCTACACCGACGCGGCCAAGCTCATCAGCAAGGAGCGGGTGCGCCTCCTGGAGTACAGCCGCACGACCTACGGCCAGCGCGACGATCTGGATCCCTACTTCCTGCTCCACACGGAGATCGCGGGACGGATGAGCGACAACCTCGCGGCACAGGCGCAGAAATACGGCGTCGGCGCCTCCTTTGAGGACGACGGCAAGGAGCTCTCCTCCGATTTCTACAAGAAGAAGCCCTACTCCCGTGAGGCGGTGTCCCGTCTGCAGGAGGACCGCTTCAAGAGTCTCGACTCCACCAAAGTGATGATCAACATGGGCAATGACTACGCGGTGCCCTATGTCGATATGGTCACCAACATGGATCTCCACGGCAGCGGCTACACCATCCTGGATGCCTGCGTGCCTTTCTACCAGCTGGCGCTCCACGGCTACATCGATTACACCGGAGAGCCGCTGAATATCTGCGGCAACTACGAGGAGGAGTTCCTCAACTCCGTGGAATACGGCGCCGGCCTCTCCTGGACCGTGATGCAGGAAAGCCCCTTCATCCTGCAGAAGACCATGTACACCGAGTTCTACGGTTCCGAATTCGATGTCTGCAGAAAGGATATCGCCGAGACCTACGGCCGCTATAACAGGGAACTGGGGCACACCTTCTGCCAGGAGATGAGCGATCACTCCTTTGTCACCAAGGAGGTCACCTGCACGACCTATGACGACGGCACCAAGGTATATGTGAACTACGCCTACGAGGACTTCGACGCGAACGGGATCCACATCCCGGCCAGAGATTATCTCGTGGTGCGCTGAAGAACTGCTCCTTACCGCTAACGCAAGAGAGAGGACGACAAACTGATGGAAAAGAAGAGACGCAAGAAATATGTGGGCCTGCAGAAGCGCAAGGCGATCGCCGGCTATCTGTTCATCTCGCCCTTCATCCTCGGGTTCCTGGTCTTCATGATCAAACCCCTCTTCCAGTCGCTCTACATGAGCTTCTGCAACGTGGAGCTGGGGTCCTCTGTCTTCAACCCCGTCTGGCAGGGCCTCGGCAACTACAATCAGGCTTTCACCGTGGACCCGGAGTACAACAGACTGCTCGTGGAGGAGATCTCCCGCATGATCATCTACTCCCTGGCCATCATCGTCTTCAGCTTCTTCGTGTCGCTGATCCTGAACCAGAATTTCAAGGGCAGGGCGCTCGTACGTGCCGTGTTCTTCCTGCCCGTCATCCTCTCCTCCGGTGTCATCCTGGGTCTGGAGGAGGACAACCAGCTGATGGCGACGCTCGCGCAGCAGATCGAGACCACAACCTCGGGAGTCAGCATCACCGGGGCGCTTGAAGAGATCCTGATGACCGCCGGTGTCGGAACCAGAGCCTTTGAGGAGGTCTTTGAGATCATCGACAATATCTACGATGTCGCCATCGCCTCGGGTATCCAGATCATCATCTTCCTCTCCGGTCTGCAGACCATCTCCCGCAACATGTACGAAGCGGCGGAGATCGAGGGCTGTACCGCCTGGGAGAGCCTGTGGAAGATCACCTTCCCGATGATCAGCTCCCTCTTCCTCGTCAACTGGATCTACACGGTCATTGATTTCTGCATGCGCAGCGACAACGGCGTCATCGAGAAGATCCAGACCGTCATGATCGACCAGATGAACTACGGCATGGCTTCCGCCATGTCCTGGATATATTTTGTGATCATCCTGGCCTTTGTGGGGATCACCTCGTTCTTCATCTCTAAAGGGGTTTACTACTATGACTAAAAAGCCAAAGCCCAAAACCTTTGAGAACTTCTGGGAGCGGAACCGCCTCTCCGGCGGTTATCTCGTGCGCAAGCGCCTGATGGGATTCGGGATCAGCCTCGCGCGTTTCATCCTGCTCTTCGGCATGTGCTTCATGATCCTGCAGCCGATCCTGAACAAGATCTCGGTCAGTTTCATGACGCAGGAGGATCTCTACAATCCGATCGTCATCTCCATCCCGGAGCATTTCACGACGGAAAACTACCAGCTCGCGGCGCAGCTGATGAATTACCAGAAGGCTCTCGTGAATTCCTTTATCATCTCGATCACGATCGCCATCCTGCAGATCGCGGTGTGCACCCTGGTGGGTTACGGCTTTGCGCGCTTCGACTTCCCGTTCAAGAAGCTTTGGTTTGCCTGCGTCATCATCGTGATCCTGATCCCGCCGCAGACGATCGCGAGCTCCCTGCACCTGCACTTCAAGTTCTTTGATATCCTGGGACTCATCCGTCTGATCCACGGCGATACGATCAACCTGCGCGGTTCGGCGATCCCGTACTACCTCATGAGCGCGGGCTGCATGGGCCTGAAAAACGGCTTGTATATTTTCATGATCCGCCAGTTCTTCCGCAACATCCCCAATGACATGGAAGAAGCCGCCTATGTGGACGGCTGCGGGACGCTCAAGACCTTCTTACGCATCATGCTGCCGGAGGCCAAGCCGATCATCACCTCCTGTTTCCTCTTCGCCTTTGTGTGGCAGTGGACGGACGGCTTCTACTCCAAGATGTTCCTCGGCAACACGACGCTCGTCTCCACCTCGCTCGCGCGTATCGTGGACTCCCTGGGCGCCTATATCCAGCGTATCACGGGCGTGAAGACGACGATCTCCATCGCCTATGCCAACTGCATCCTGGCGACCGGCACGCTGATGATCATCCTGCCGCTCATCATCCTCTATCTCTTCGCACAGCGGCAGTTCGTGGAGAGTATCAGTTCCTCGGGCATCAAGATGTAAGCCGCCGGCAAAAACACAGGAACGCACACAGGGGGCCGCAGCTGCGGCCCCCTGTCGATCTTTATACCCTTTATGGTTTTCTCACGTAAACGGCTGCGGCCTGGGCCGGTTGACCTGGATGATGTGCGATTCCTCGAGATTGCGCAGCAGCAGGAGCCTCGCGTCGATGACACACTCCGGTTTTATCATGTAATAGCAATAGGTCTCGATCAGCGAGAAGAGATTGGCCGTGCGGCCCTCGATCTTGAAGTTGTTGATCCCGCGGGGCAGATACTCCTCGCGGATCATCTCCGGCGAGACAAAGGTGGGATAATCCTTGATATTGGGGATCCCCGCGCGGTCGCCGTACTGGCAGGTCCAGGCCGGTGTGGGCTTCCGCTTCTCCGGCGGCAGCGTCCGGTTCATGAGAACGGTCCGCTCATCCCGCGCGATCTGCCGGTAATGCTCGCCCCGGCGCTTGCAGGCCGGCGTGCAGCAGGAATTGATCAGGATCTCCAGCTTCTCCGGGTGCTCCACCCTGGAGAGCAGCTCCCAGTGGTTGTTCAGGTTGTAATCCAGGACCACATACTTATAATCCCGCTCCAGTTCCGCATTGAGATCGTCCACATCACGGATCTCCTTGCACGTCGTTGAATCATAGGCGTAGGAAGGGTAACGCGTCCGCAGATACTCCTCCAGGAGCGGGGAGAAGACGAGCACCTCGTTCTTCCCGTTGTCCCCGGCCTCCATGCAGAAATTGCAGAAGGGATCGCGCAGATCCGCCTCTTCGAGGAGCGGATTGGTAAAGGTGTACCGCACCGGCAGTCCCTGCGCGTTGATATTTTTGATGACACTGCGGATAAAGGCCTTGTCGCACTGGTCTTCCGGCGGACAGAGCCTCCCGCCGTTCCAGAGGGCATAGGGGAAGCAGCCGAAGACGGAGGCGATCTCCACCTCCTCGCGGAAAAATTCCGGCTTTGTCTTCAGGAGACTGATCCAGAACATATTGAGGGGATAATTGTAACGCAGCCCCGGCAGATGGAAGCGGGCTTTCAGCGTCTCGGCCATGAAGAGTTCCTTTCTGTTTCGTGATCTGTGATCTTAGTCCCTTTTGTCTGCGCCGTCGTCCGGTCCGGCATCTTCCGTTTCCGGTCCCGTGATCTCGATCCGGCCGTCCCTGAATGCCACACGGACCCTGCTGTCCGTGAGCTTCAGTTCGTCGAGCATCTCCTTCGGCAGCTGCAGCCGCCCCGCGCGGTCCAGTACCGCGTATTCATCCTGCGTCTCCTCCGCCCGCCAGTCGATGCCGCTCTCCTGCACGCGGTCGGCGAATTCCTCCTTGAGGACGCGCTCGGAACTGATCTTGCCGTCCCGGATCGCGACGACGCGGCGCACCTTTTTGGAGAGGGCCATGTCGTGTGTGACGATGAGGATCGTCTGGCCGTTCCTGTTGAGCTCGCTGAAGAGATCAAAGATGTAGTCGGCGGTCGCGGAATCCACGGAGCCCGTGGGCTCGTCCGCCAGCAGCAGCTTCGGCTCGTTGGCGAGCGCGATGGCGATCGCGATCCGCTGCTGCTCACCGCCGGAGAGCATGTTCATCTTGCTGCTCTTCTTGTGGGAAAGCCCCACCATCTCCAGCAGTTCCAGGGCGCGGGCGCGTTTTTTGCGCCTGTGGGAGAGGTTCATGGGCAGCATGATATTCTCGAGCGCGGTGAGATAGGGCAGCATGTTGCGGGCGTTGTTCTGCCACACAAAGCCAACGGTATCGCGCTTGTAGCGCACGAGCTCCCGCTCCGTCATGGTGAAGAGATTCTTGCCGTCCACCCGGAGGCTCCCGGCGCTGGGCCGGTCGAGGCCGCCGATCATATTGAGGAAGGTGGACTTGCCGGAGCCGCTGTTGCCGATGAGGGCCGTAAGCTCGCCGCGCTCGACCGTGAGATCCAGCCCTTGAAGCGCCAGGACCTCGGTATCGCGCGTCTTGTAGATCTTGACGAGGCTGTCCGCCTGCACCATGATATTGGAATCGTTATCCGTTTTTTCGATCTTTTCTTCTGACATATGATCCCTGTATCGTATCTTACCGTATCATGGCCGGATCGCCGGCCGCCGTCATACTAAATCTGTGTACCGTCCTGCAGCTCGATCGTCATATCCGCGGCACCCATGAGGCCGACGTCGTGCGTGGTCATGAGGATGGTGACGCCCTCTCTGCGGGTCATCTCCTTGAACAGTTCCGTCACATGCGCGGCCATGGCGGAATCCAGCTCAGCCGTCGGCTCATCCGCAAAGATGATCCCGGGACGGTGCGCAAAGGCCCGGGCAATGGCCACCCTCTGCTGCTCACCGCCGGACATCTCGGCACTCATGTGGGTCAGCCGGTTTCCCAGTCCCACCAGTTTCAGACATTCCTCCGCGCGCCCGCGGTTCTCTCCGGAGATCCGGATCCCGGCCATCCGCATGGAGAATTCCACATTCTGCAGCGCGTTCAGGGACGGCAGGAGGGACACGGACTGGAAGACAAAGCCCATCTTCTTCCGCCGCAGGTTCTCCCGCTCTCTCTCGGAGAGATCCCGGAGGGAACGTCCTTCAAAGAAGACCTCGCCCTCCGTCGGATCGTCGAGCGAATTCAGGATGTTCATGAGTGTCGTCTTGCCGGAACCGGAGCGGCCCTTCAGGATCGCGAAGACGCCCCGCGGGATCGCGATATCGATCCCTTTCAGGGCCCAGAATTTCCCTGCCGGTGTATCAAAAGCGCGTTTCACGCCCGTGGTTTTGAGGATCATCTCTTCCATCATTCTTCTCCGAGCTTCAGCGCTTTGGTCACATTCATATGGAACACCAGGAAGATCAGGGTGCAGATACATACGAACATCACCGCGGCGACGATACCGTACAGCCGGTAGAGATCCGAGGCACGTGTGATGAGCTTCATGGGCAGCACCTGATCGGAGGTCGCATAGGAAGCCTGCAGGAGCGGCACGAACATCGCGGAGGAGAGGCGGCCGATCCCGATGCCCGCGAGCACGGAGAAGACGCCGGAGAAGAGCTGCTCCATGAGCAGCATCCGCACGATCTCCCCCTTGTGGAAGCCCCAGGCGCGCAGGACGCCGAAGATCAGTTCCCTCTCCCTGATGGAGAGGATCCAGTAGATGAGATAACCCACCGCGCACAGCAGGAGTGTCACGACAAAGCCCATCGTGAGGACGCCGTTGGTCCCCTGCAGGAGCGGATCCGTCAGGGTGTGCTCCATATTCTGCGCCTTGTTCACATATTTGCGCACGGTCATCCGGTTGCCCTCGATGAAGTTGTAGAGCATATCCGGGGAAGTGCCTTCCCGCAGTGCGATCCAGTTCTCATAGGGCTGGACGCCGAGTTTCTTCCGCAGATCCGAATAGTTCATGACGATCAGGAAATTGTCCGTGCTCACGGCATTGCCGTCCGGATTGATCGTGGTCGTCACCGGCCGGTAGGCGGGGAAATAATCCACGAAGTCCACGACCGTGCCGGAGAGCGTTTTGTCATTTCCGGTGTGAAAATCCACCGTATCTCCGATCTTGATATCCTGCATCGTGGCAAAATTGCGCGACAGGAGCAGCCCGCCCTCGGTGGAAGCAAGTTCGTTCAGATAGGTGTGATAGGACTTTTCATTGATCCCCGCCGGGAGATCCGTGAGACCCCCGAATTCTTTGGTGTGGATCGCCATCACGGTCAGCATCGTCCGCGCATTGCGGCTCTTTTTGATATAAGCCCTGTCGTCGTAGACCACCCGGGTATGGGAGGAGGCAAAATCCATGGAGAGGTATTTCACACTGTCCGGCTCCAGATAGACCCCGGTGGGGGTACCGTTCTCATCCTGCATCATGGGCCAGTTCTCGTAGATGATGGCATCGGCACCGTCGAGATAGTCCGTGTTTTCCAGTGCGTTCTCCAGGATCGTGCGCGCCACGGTGGCGTGGAACATGCCCAGTGACACGGTCATGACGAGGAAGAGCATGATGAGCTGCATCTTGCGGCCGTTGCGCGTATTCTCCATAAAGGAGATATAGCCCGCGGGACCGAGGAAACGCTGCACGCACAGATGGATCAGACGCACGACGAGCGGCTGGAGTCTCAGGAAGAGGAGACCCGCGCCGACAATGAACAGGGACGAGCTCACGTACAGGAGAGGATCCAGACTCTCTCCCGAGAGCACGGTCTCCGAGATATCCCGCATCCGCTTCTGAAAGGTGTAATACCCGTACAGAGCGATGCCGAGCAGCAGGATGTCCAGGAACAGCTTCTGCCACAGAGGTTTTTTACTCACCGCCCGCGACTGCTTCAGGCTCACGATCGACACCTTGCTGTGGCGGATCGCCGGGACGGAGATGGCGCACAGTGTGACAGACATCGCCAGGAGTGCGTAGAGTCCGGTCTGCGGCGTATACTGTACCCGCAGAGAGGACGACGGATTGAATTCCAGGAAGTCCCTGGTGGCGCTTAGAAGTCTCGCAAAGAAGATCGCAAGCGGGACGCCGATCAGGCCTCCGAGACCGGAGAGAAACAGGCCCTGATAAAGATAGAGCAGCAGGATCTGCCCGCGGTAGCTGCCGCGGCTCTTGATGACCGAGATCTCGTTGCGTTCCATCTCATACATCTGCCCGGAGATCATGAGGAGGAATGCGACCAGGAGCACCAGCACGGGGATCTGCAGGATCGTGAGCGCCTGGGAGATCCTGAGCTGCTTCACGGCATAGCCCTCCAGGATGGTCTGGTAGTTCGGGTCCTCGAGGACGCTGCGGTAAGGACTCTCCTGGCACATCCAGGCGGTGACTTCATTGATGTGTCCGATCTTATCCGCCGTCACGGCCCGGTAATCGGGCAGATTGTATAGCGAGGCGTAGATGGAATAGCGGGTGGCGTTTTCTCCGGTAAAGAGCGAAGCGAAGAGTTCCGGCTCCATGAAGCAGCGATCCCACATCTGTTCCGGATCCTCCTGGAAATAGCACTCCTCCGGATTCCCGTCGGTAAAAACACCGCTGATCCGGATCCTGACGGGCTTTCCGTCCGCGGTCTTCAGTTTTTCAAAGGTCAGGGTCTCGTCCAGCAGAAGCCCTCTTTTTACCAGTGTCGTCTCCGGGACAATGACCTCGATGACGCCGTCCTCGGCACGCCCATCGCCGGAATAGGCGTGACCGGCGATCATCTGCGCATGATCGGTCAGATCCGTCATGGCGCCGAGGCACAGCGTGAGATACTCCGCGTCATCGCGCGCGAACTCCGATCTGACGGGACTTTTCAGCAGATAGTAGGAACGGATGGCACGGTACTCCGGGAGGCCGAGTTGACTGCAGATCTCCCCGGAATAGCGCTCCAGCTTGCCGATGGTGTCCTTTTTATCGTTCACGCAGGTGGCGTTCATCCAGAGGACCATGGGCCAGCGTCCCTTCTCCCGCAGATATTTCGTGAATTCATCCTGCAGCATCCGGTCGTAGGCGGTCTTCTGATACAGAGGGAAGCTCACGGCCGTAGCCACGAAGAGAATACAGCCCAGGAGCAGGCTTAGATTCATCCATTTTTTCTGCCACAGTTTCTGCAGCATTATTCCGAGCATATGGTCATCCCCTCTTCGAGATCGCCGTATGCGACCCAGTAATTGGCGTTGTCGGAACCGCCTGCGATGAAGCGCACCAGCTTGTGGCCGTCTCCGTCCGGCACCACGACATAGGTATTATCCCCGGCCCGGTAGACGGCACTGCGGGGGACGAGCACGACATCACGAACGGCGCGCGCTTCCGTATCCACGCTGAAGCGGCTCCGGGCCCAGTATCCGTTGTGCAGGGTGGATCCTCCGTCCGTCATCGCGTTCATGTCCTCCTGAGAGACTTTGATGATGGCGTAACCGGATCGCAGCCCCTTGGAGAGACCGAACGGATTCAGCGAGACCACGTGCCCCTCCGCTTCCGCGTTCAGCCCGTTGCTGGTGCGGGCCGTGACCGTTGCGGTATCCCCGTAGGAAAGCATGCCGCCCTTGTCCTCCACCACGATGAAGCAGGAATCGCCGCGCGAGACCTGCACGAGCTTCTCTCCGTTATCGAGCATATCGCCGGCTTTGCGGGAGGTGAGATCCGTGACAAGACCGGCGCAGGGCGCCTTGAGCGCGATCTCGCCGCTGTAGCGGCTGCGCTTTGCGAGTTCCTTTTTCGCACTCTCAATGGAGCGCTTCCGGTCCCGGATCTGTCTGTCGATGGATTCGAGTTCATCCTTGTTATTGGTCATCGCGCGGCGCTGCTGCAGATCGCTCACACGCTGTTCGGCCCGTTCGATCCGGCGCTTGACGCGCTCGATCTCGATGTCGTCGGTCACGACAGAGATCCGTGCCACGACCTGTCCCTCCTCTACCGGCTCATACCGCTCGACCGTGACCTCTTTGAGATAGACGGTCACATTTTTCGCGGGATTGGAGACCCATTCGGCGGCGGGATAGTACAGATAACCGTCGGTGGAGAACGGTGTGTTCACTTCACCCTTCTTCAGCGTCTGTGTCTTCTTATCCACACGGTAGGGCGCGTCGTAGATGACGGGATCGCCTTCGCCGAGTCCCGAGAGGATCTGCGTATAAGCGCCGTCCGAGACGCCGGTCTGCACGGAGGTGAAGACGCTCTCCCCGTCATCATAGAGGTAGACATACGCGCCGCTGTCGTCCCGGTGGACGGCGTCCTTGGGGACACACAGGGCGTTTTTGACACGGTTCTCCACGGCGACGACCGTGACCGTCCTGCCCATGGGGATCGTATCTTCCGGATCCGCCAGATGCCAGGTGGTGTAGACGTCGTCATCCTCCTGTTTCCTGCGGCGGTATTCCTCCGGTTCCATCACCTCGTACTGGATCTCATAGCGCACGCCGTCGATGAGGGCATAGATCTCCTCGGACTTATTCACGACGGACTTGGAGACATACTCGCTGATGATGTCCTTGCGGGACGGATCGCCGGTGGCCAGGATCCTGGATCCCTCCGCGACCCGGTCTCCGGGAGCATATCCTGCCAGCGCAACCACTACACCGTCGGCGTCGGCCCGGATCCCGGCATCCGTTGCGGAATCCCTGATCCGCGCGATCCGCGTCTCGTTGTAGGCATATTCAAGATCGAAGAGCTCCTGCCGCTCCCTATAGGCTTCCTCCAGCTTCTGCCTGGCCATCCGGGCTTCCTTCATCCGCTTCTCCGGCGCCATGGCACCTTTTGCCCAGGACGCGTACCAGGGCGAATCCTCCGCCGGAGCAAACGCGGCCATCTCCTGATAGGCATAGGCCGTTTCCCACTCCGTCTTCTTCGCCTTGGCGAGATCCACGGCATAGTCCTGCTGGTAGACAACGAAATCATCGAGGAGCTGCGCATTGGCCTCCTCGATCTCCTCAACGGTATCCGCTGAGGCATTCTCTCCGGGCTTGATGAGTGTATCACCGGTATGCACGGTATCTCCCGGAAGCGCGGCATACGTGCCGAAGGGTTCCTCCGAATCGTAGGTATACTCCGTGGTGGCGGGACAGACGACGCCCCGGACGACTGTGACGGTGGCCAGTTCCCTGATGGAAGCCCGCTCAAAAGACAGTGCGCTGCCGACCGGTTCGATCAATTCCGGCTCCTCTTCCGGCAATTCCTCCATCAGGACCTCCGCGGGCTGCTCCCCGCGCGCCGGGAACCGGAACAGTCCGGCCTGCCAGATGCAGACAGCGGCTCCGATGAGCGCCGCAAGGCCGACAAACATGGGGATGATCCTGATCAGGAAATCTTTGTCCGGGCGCCTGCGCTTCTTCATCGCACGACCTGATCCCCTTCCGAGAGACCGCTCAGGATCTCCACCCGGTCATTCCCCTCCAGTCCGGTCTCGATCCAGTTGATCTGCCGGAATCCCTGCTCGTCCAGGATGTAGACATAGGGCTTGCCGTCGGCCCGGTAGATGGCTCCGGTCGGCAGAGACAGGACGCTGTCCCGGCGGTCGAGCGTCACCGTCAGCGTACCGCTCGTCCCCACATCGATCCCTTCATTGTCGGGAGCGGAGAGGATCGTGAACTGCTGCGTCTCTCCCCAGGAGGACATGTTGTGCGGCAGGAGCTCATACTCGCCGGAGGCGGAACTGTAGACAATGGAGAGCGGAACGGGCTCCCCCTCGCGGAAATAGGACGCGTAATCCGGCTCCTTCATCTCGAAATAGCCGGTGGAGCCGTCCACGATCGTCATGACGACTTCGTCCTTACGGGAAGTGGAACCCTCCAGACCCTCCTTGAGGGAATAGACCATGCCGTTCATGGTGGAACGGATCGTGCTGCCGGAGAGCTCCGCGCGCAGTTTTGCGATCTTCTTCGTATCGAATTCGATCTCGTCGTTCAGATCCTCGCGCTTGTAGCGGTAGTTCTGGGCCAGGACCGCTTTGTCGCGCTCGTACTGCGCCACATCGCTGTCCTCGATCTCTTTGGTATTGTAGACAAAATTGTTGTAGGCGGTCTCCTCGTCGGCAGCCTGCGCCTGGTCCAGATAGGAGAGCTGCAGACGGTTTTTATCAATGCGGTATTGGAGCTCGTCGATCTGTTCCTCCAGTGAATCGCTCTTCAACTCGATGAGCACATCGCCGGGCTTCACGGTATCGCCCTGATGGACATGGACCTTGGTGATGCGTCTGCCCCCTGCGGGAAAGGTGACTGTCTGTTCGCTGCTCTGCACCCAGGTGGCGGTCAGCGCCTTGGAGAGGACAATATCCTCTCTGGTGACGGGGATCAGGCGGTAAGAGGGTTCCTCGCTGCTGTGGTCCAACACGACCATCTGCTCCTCCTCTTCCTCCGCGGCTGTATCACCGCAGCCGGCAAGCAGGACGGGGAGCAGGAGGAGCGCAAGTACGCGCCTGAAAAACAGCAGGCGGTGAAGATCACCGCCCGCTGCTTCATGCTGTACTGTTCTGCGATCAGTCTTACTTGTTCGCAGCGTCCACATAGCTCTTCCAGGTGTCGCGGATTGCTTCGACAGCCTCGGAAACTACGCTGTTAGGTCCGATGCCCCATACGAAATCCGGTCCGAGGTTCAGATCCGGGATCATGCCGTGGAAGGCGATCGTGCCGTGTGCGGGCTCGGTCATCATCGGGATGGTCTCCTCAAGAGCCCTGTCATCCTCACCGAGCTTACCGTTGGAGGCATTCTCGATCAGCGCATCGATGGAGCCCTCGTAGCCCGGAGGATCCATGGTGTACTGGTTCCACGCAAAGGCGATCTTCCATGCACGGTCCGCATCATAGCAGGCAGGGATCGCGCACGGGTTGTTGGACCAGACGTTGATGTAGTCCTTGCCCTTAGGTCCCTTCGGGAACATCACGAAGCCGACCGGATCCTTCATGTCATCCAGGAAGTTGCCGGGGCAGCCGCAGTACTCGTCGTCAACCATGAAGGCCACGGAGCCGTTGAGGAACTCTTCCTTGTAGTAATCCCACTCAGCGCCCTCGGGATCGTGCTGATCGTACTTGGTGAACATCTCAACCGTCCACTCCAGAGCCTCAAGGGTCTCGGCGGACTCGAGGTTGTAGGTGTAGCCGTTGCTGTCCTTGCCGATGTAGGAACCGCCGTTGGAGAAGATGGCCGCGGTGGTCATGTTGCCCTCGTTAACGGTCAGACCGAAGACATCGTCGGCACCGTCATTGTCGGTGTCTCTCTGGCACTTGCCCATGAGCTCGTCGAACTTGTCCCAGGTCCAGGTGCCGTCCGCCTGCATGTCATACAGAGACTCGGGATCGATACCCGCATCCTGCAGGACCTTCTTGTTGAAGTACACACCGGTACGGGGCTCGGAGGGGCCGGCGTACATGGCAAAGATCTTGCCGCCCTTGGAATACTGCTCATGCAGCTTGTTGGCCGTGAACTTGTCGCTGGAGAAGTCCAGGCAGTCCAGAGTGGACAGGTCATACATCAGGCCCTGTGCCATAGCGGAGGTGATGGCCGGATCGTCACGAAGCGTCCAGACATAGTTCACATCATCGCCGCCGGTGGTGCAGTAGTCGACGAAATCGGCCGGCGTGCTGCCCCAGTCGGAAATGGCCTTCTGGGAGATCTTGAAGTTGTAGGTCTCCTGCGCCCAGTCACGATACTCCTTCTGAGCCTCCTGATAACCGGGGGTCGGATCGGCCGGATCGCCGGACCACCAGTCGCGGATGATGACTTCCATGCCGCCCAGATCGACCGGGTTGCCGGAATCGTCCGTGATCACGGTGTAGGGAGAGACTTCCTCTTCCTCGACGGGAGCTTCTTCCTTAACCTCCTCGGCCTTGGGAGCTTCCTCCTTGGTCTCGGTGGCAGCGGGAGCGGGCTCCGCCGGAGCTGCAGGTGCCGCAGGCTCAGCGCCGCCGCAGGCTGCAAGGCTCATGGTCATGGCCGCCGCGGTGACAGCTGCGACGACTTTTTTGGACATAAGCTTTTTCATCTGTTTTCCTCCTCCTTTATGGATTGGCGTTACTATGACGTCCGCAAATCGGACGATCGCATCAATTATATCACAATTTTCCGATATTTCAATCGTTAAACTTGACTGATTTTAGCCTTTTTTACGGGGCATATATATCGGATCCGGCGGGTCAATCCCAGGCATTTGTCCGTTCAACTTTACTTAATCGCACAT
>JAFXTJ010000006.1 GCA_017535945.1 Lachnospiraceae bacterium | reverse complement strand
GTGCGTCCGGTTTACATGGAGTTCGATGGCTCCGAGGTCGAATCAAAAGGACTCACGGTCGGCAGCACACTGCATTTCTGCATCGCGGATCTGTGCGGGGAGAAGGATACGGTCAAGATCCTCGCGGACCTCAATAAGTGTTATCCCTTTGCCGAGACGGATAAGGAAAGGCGCGTACAGGAGGCACTGGGAGAGGATAACCGAGAGATCATCGAAGAGGCGCGGCGCCTGATCACAGAGGGTGACGCGGCGGGACTGGGACAGCTCATGCTGCGTGCACAGGAGAATTTTGACGCCAAGGTCGCTCCCGCCCGTCCGGAGGAACTGACCTCTCCGATCCTTCACAGCGTCATCAATGATGAGAAGATCAGACAGTGGGTTTACGGCGTGAAAGGTGTCGGCTCTCAGGGAGACGGCACCGTGCAGTTCCTCGCGAAAGATGAGGCTTCCCTCCGTGCGCTGATGGACTATCTGGAAAACGAGCGCCATATGCCCGCTTTTTCTCTGACGCTCAAACCGGGCCGCAAGGTGAAGAAGGCGGTCATCCCGCTCGCCGGCTTCGGCACGAGGCTTTATCCGGCGAGCAAGATGGTCAAGAAGGGCTTCCTGCCGCTGGTGGATACGGACGGCCTCATGAAGCCTGCGCTGCTGATCCTGCTGGATCAGCTGTTGGAAGCGGGGATCGAGGAGATCGCGCTCGTGATCGGCCGCGAGGAGGAGGGAACCTACGAACAGTTCTTCTCTCCGCTCACCGAGGAAAACCGCGGCAAACTGGGAACGGCCGCGCTGGAGATGGAGGAGAGGCTGCTCTCCATGCGCCGCCATGTGCAGTTTGTCTTTCAGGAGGGCCGCCACGGATTCGGACATGCGGTCTATCAGTGCCGCGCGTTCACGGAGGGCGAGCCCGTTCTGCTCTTATTGGGCGATATGGTCTACCGCACGAACGAAGAGAGAAACTGCATGCGTCAGCTGATGGATGCCTTTGAGAATTCCGGCAAGACCATGGTGAGCCTGCATGCCGTCCCGCTGCAGGATGTGGTCCATTACGGGATCCTCTCCGGATACTGGGAGGATACGGAGGAGAGGATGCTCCACGTGGACGCCATCGTTGAAAAGCCCACGGATGACTACGCCAGAGAGTATCTGGGCGTGACGAACGCCAGGAAGCAGCAGGAATATCTCGCGGTCTTCGGGCAGTATGTGCTCACGCCGGAGGTCTTTGACGCGCTGGAGGAGAATATCCGTGAGGATAAACGAAGTGGCGGCGAGATTCAGCTGACGGACGCGCTGGATATGGTGCGCGAGCGCGTCGGGATCGCGGCGTTCAAGCCGAACGGAAAATCGTATGACCTGGGTCTGCCGGGCAGTTATCTGGAAACCGTTCGGGACTTCGCTGCCCGCGAGACGGGAGTATGACGGCATCTATAGAATAACTGCTGTTGCATAACTCTTGTTATCGTAATTTCGTAAAAAAATGCGTGACATTTTGGAAAATATGGAGTATACTTCTGTTCATCGGTATTAGGATGGAGGTTTATCCGTATGAGTAATTCCATGGGCAATCGCGCAGAGATCCTGAAACAGGAGATCTTAAAGCAGTATAAGAGCGTGCGGCAGTTCGCGATCGAGATGTCGATCCCGTACAGCACGCTGGTGACGGCGCTTGACCGCGGCATCGAAGGCATGGCCTACGGCACCGTGATCAAGATGTGCGATAAACTGAGCCTCAACCCCGTTGATTTCACGAGTCTGGAACGCGGACAGGCGCTCGGCGAGCAGATCGTCGAGAACCGCGTCATGCAGATTTATTATAAGCTGAACCGCAACGGCAGGCGCAAGGCCATGGATTATATGGGCGATCTCCTGCTCATCGACCGGTATCAGAATACCGACGAGGAGTGACCCATGCGCTACGATGCGCTGATCGTCGGCGCCGGCTATTACGGCTGTACCTGTGCCAATGTTCTGGCCTCCCGCGGGGCTGCGGTCCTCGTGATCGACGAGAGAGCGCATGTCGCGGGCAATTCCTGTTCTCTGCCCGGTCTTAACGGGATCCAGATCCACTGTTTCGGTCCGCACATTTTCCACACATCCAATGAACGGGTCTGGGAGTTTGTGAACCGTTTTGTGACCTTTAATCATTTTCAGAATGTTCCCGTTGCCGTCTGGCACGATGAGATCTATAATCTCCCCTTTAACATGAACACCTTTTCCAGGCTTTGGCCCGATGTCCGTACGCCCGCGCAGGCCGCGGAACGGATCGAAGCGCAGAGGCGGGAGGCCGGGATCACGGGCGAACCCCGCAATCTCGAGGAACAGGCGCTGTCCATGGCGGGGCGGGATATCTACGAGAAACTGATCAAGGAATATACGGAGAAGCAGTGGGGCCGTCCCTGCAGGGAACTGCCGGCCTTTATCATCAAACGGCTGCCTTTCCGGTTCACCTATGACAATAACTATTTCAATGATCCGCATCAGGGCGTGCCGACAAAGGGCTACACGGAACTGGCGGTGCGGATGCTGGCGGATGACGCACTCACGGGCAGCATCGTCACGCGTCTCAACACCTCGTATGAGGGACTGGTCCTGCGCGGAGAGGACGGGCTGCCGAAGCGCGCGGAGGCGGATGAACCCTCTGGTGTGCGACGGGGGGATTTCCTGCTGGCCGGAGGCGACAGCGCGGCGCGTATCATCTATACCGGCCGGATCGACGGGTTCTTCGG
>JAFXTJ010000048.1 GCA_017535945.1 Lachnospiraceae bacterium | reverse complement strand
CCGCGCCGTGTCTGCCGGTCACGGAGGAAGCGTTGAGCTGGATCATCGCACCCATCTCGGAGAGTTCCCTCACATATTCCGGGTGCTTCAACAGCTCCGCGTAGCGTTCCGCATGCGCGATCACCGGCACGAAGCCGGCTGTCACAAGTTCATAGACCGCATTCCTGATCCGCCGGAACTGGTCATGCGGATAAAACTCAATAAGCACATGATCCGAATCCGCAAGCGTGAGGACCTTGCCCCACTCCAGCAGCTCCGGCGTCTCATCGGAATACAGGATCTCGTTGCCGATATACAGCGTGATCCCCAGGTTTTCGATATCCACCCGCTCCTGGAGCATCTCCGTGAGCTCCTGGATCCTGCGGGGTGACGCGTTATGACGGCCGGGCTTGTAATGGGGGGTGCAGATGATCCGGTCCACACCTTCCGAGGCCTCCGTCCGGAGCATCCCGATGCTCGTCGTAAAATCCCGCGCGCCGTCATCGATCCCGGGGAGAATGTGGCAATGCATATCTGCTGATCTCACTGATGTGCCTCCGTCAAAATCCCCCGGAATCCCGTTTCTGCATAGACGCAGTAACTATAACACACAATATTTTATTTTGCAATAAAAAAATAACGATTTGCCGATAGGTGTGTGTGAAGAATTTATCGAAATGACGATAATCGATCAGGAGACGAAAAAGAACTTTTCCACCTGAAACCGCTTCATGGCGGCGCTGTAACGATAGATGCCAAACCAGGTGCCGCCGCAGTATACGCGCACGCGTTCCCCGTCCCGGTAGATCTCCTCCTCGGTGAGTACATCCTGTTCATCGGCGGGTGCCTGGCTCACGACCCGGTCCGGTCCGAACGCGTTGCCGTTCTCCATCTGCTTCCGGTAAGCGTCATCCACGTCGATCCGGTCCAGATCCCGGAAGATCGATTCCACGGACAGGATATGGTCTGCGAGACTTCCGTCGTCTCTCGCGGCTTCGATCTCAGCGAGTGTGAGCGCCTGCTCGAGCTTAAAGCTCCCGAGTGCCGTGCGGACGAGTCCCGCCATGGCGGCACCGCAGCCCAGCCGCTCCCCGATATCGTGACAGAGGGTCCGGATATAGGTGCCCTTGGAGCAGCGCACCATCATGGTAAAGACATGATCGGCCGCAAGCGCCTGTTCGTCGAGGATGGAGATCGCTTCGATCCCCACATGGCGCGGGGCACGCTCCACGGTTTTTCCGGCTCTGGCGAGCTTGTAGAGACGCTCCCCGTTCACCTTGACCGCACTGTACATCGGCGGTACCTGGTCATACCCGCCCTTGAAGGCCTGCAGGGCTTCCAGAAGCCTCTCATGTGTCACATCATCACAGGGCCTGCGCTCGAGCACCTCTCCGGTCATATCCTGTGTGTCGGTCACAACGCCCAGCTGCACAACGGCGATATACTCCTTGTCATGCTCTGTCATGAGATCCACCACACGGGTGGCATTTCCCAGACAGACGACAAGGACGCCGACCGCTTCCGGGTCGAGCGTCCCTGTATGTCCGATCTTTCTCTGTTTTAAGATACCGCGAAGCTTTGCCACCACATCATTGGAGGTGTAGCCCGCTTCCTTGTTGACACATAAGAGTCCGTTCCAGGCGTTTTCTCCCATCGCCTACCCCAGACCCTGCATCTGCTCCGCGATATACTTGGACAGATTGTTCACGCAGTCATGGCTGGTGCCGTTCATCGTGCAGCCCGCCGCGCGCACATGTCCGCCGCCGCCGAAGATCTGAGCGATCCGGGCGACATCGATCGTCCCGTTGGAACGGAGCGATACCTTGAACACCATGCTCTCCTGCTCGTGCAGGAAGATGGCGCAGCACACACCCGTGGTGAGCATGAGCTGGCTTGCGATCCCTTCGAGATCGCTGGCCTGGGCATTGTAGAAATCAAGCGTCTTCCTCGTGACGATCCCCGCGATGCAGCGTCCCTGCATGAAGAGCGTGGACTCCATGAGCACCCGCCCCAGCAGCTGGTTCTGCACATAGGTCTTGCGGTAAAAGGTGCGGTCGATGAGGTCATTGAAATCAAAACCGTAGGAGATGAGATCCGCCGCCGTCCTGAGCGTCCGGGGAGATGTCGCGGAATACTTGAACACGCCGGTATCCCCGATGATGCCGCAATAGAGCGTCTCGGCGATGTGCACATCGAGCTTCGCCGGATCCATGACCTCGTAGATCAGTTCACAGCAGCTGCCGGCATCGGGTTCGAGATAGTTCTCCTCACCGCAGCCGTGATTGCTCACATGGTGATCGATGTTCACCCGCTTCTTCGCCATATCGAAGAGTTTCTCCGCGGCGCCTGTCCTGCTCTTCTCGCAGTCCACCGCAAAGAAGAGGTCATAGACCCCCGTGCCGCTCACGCCGTCCGTATGGACGAGTTCGCTCCCCTTCATAAAGGAATAGATCTCCGGGACCTCTTCCAGAAAGACATCCGCCTGAATATCCGGATAGTTCTTATCCAGATACTGCCAGATCGCCAGCGCCGCACCGATGCTGTCCGCATCCGGGTGCACATGCCCGGCGATCCCGACGGTCTTTACCTGATCCGTGATGAGATCATCGATCTTCGTAAAACTCATTACAATTCCCCGCGTTTCTCCTGCGCTTCCCGGTCTTTGGCCATCACTTCATCGATCTTGTGACCGATCTCGATGGCATATTCCACTGAGTCATCCATGTAGAAGGTCAGCTCCGGGGTGTAGCGCAGATTGATCTCCCTCGCCACGACCGAACGGATGTAGCCCGCAGCGCTCTTTAAGCCCTCGAGCGTCTCATCCCGGTCCTGTGCGTCCCCCATGACGGACACCCACACCTTGCAGGTCTTTAAGTCCGGTGCGACGATCACCTCCATGACCGTAGTCATGGGGGAGATCCTGGGATCCTTGGACTCCCGGATCGCCTGCGCGATCACCCGCTGGACTTCGCCGTTGATGCGGTTGTTCTTGATACTGTTCTTTCTCATTTCTCGATCTTTTCCCTCGGGACTTCCACCATGGTGTAGGCTTCCACGACATCGCCGACATTCATGGCATCAAAGCCGTCAAACACCAGACCGCACTCGTAGCCTTCGCGGACTTCCTTGACATCGTCCTTGAAGCGCTTGAGGCTCGCGAGATCGCCCTCGAAGATCTGCTCCTCGCCGCGGCGGATGCGGACCTTGCAGCCCTTCTGCACCACACCGTCGAGGATGTAGGAACCTGCGATATTGCCGACCGCGCTGGCCTTGAAGATCTGGCGCACCTCGGCGTGGCCGATGACTTTCTCCTCGTAGACCGGAGCGAGCATGCCCTTCATGGCTGCCTCGATATCGTCGATCGCCTGGTAGATGACCTTGTAGAGCTTGATCTCCACACCTTCCCGGTCCGCCATGCTCTTGGCGATATTGTCAGGCCGGACATCGAAGCCGATGATGATCGCATTGCTGGCCATGGCCAGAGACACGTCGGACTCCGTGATCGCGCCGACGCCGGAGTGGATGATCTTGACCACGACTTCGTCGCCGGAGAGCTTCTCCAGACTCTGCTTCAGAGCTTCCACGGAACCCTGAACATCCGCCTTGATGATGAGCTCGAGTTCCTTGAGCTTGCCCTCCTCGATCTTGGTAAAGAGGTTGTCGAGAGACATCCGATTGCCCTTGGTCTCGTCGATGAGTTCCTTCTTATGCTGCTTCAGATAGGTATCGGCATACTGCTTGGCTTCCTTATCACTGTCGTGACCCAGGAACACCTCGCCGGCATCCGGCACATCCGACAGACCCAGGATCTCCACAGGCTCGGAAGGCGTCGCCTCCTTGACCCTGCGGCCCTTGTCGTCGATCATCGCACGCACGCGGCCGGAGCTGGCACCAGCGGAGATGAAGTCTCCCACATGGAGGGTACCCTTCTGCACCAGCACGGTGGCGACGGGACCGCGGCCCTTGTCGAGCTGTGCTTCCAGCACGATACCTCTGGCCACACGGTTGGGATTCGCCTTAAGCTCCAGGATATCGGAGGTCAGGATGATCGTCTCCAGGAGGTTCTCCAGTCCCTCGCCGGTCTTGGCGGAAACGGGGACGAATTCGGTCTGCCCGCCCCAGTCGGTGGCGATGAGGCCGTATTCCGTCATCTCCTGCTTCACGCGGTCGATGTTGGCGTTGGGCTTATCGATCTTGTTCACGGCCACGATGATCTCGACCTGTGCCGCCTTGGCATGGTTGATGGCTTCCACGGTCTGCGGCATGACACCGTCGTCCGCTGCCACCACGAGTACCGCGATATCCGTGGAATTCGCACCGCGCATACGCATCGCAGTGAAGGCTTCATGTCCGGGCGTATCAAGGAAGGTGATCTTCTCGCCCTTTACGGAAACCGTGTAGGCACCGATCGCCTGCGTGATGCCGCCGGCTTCCTTGCCTGTCACGTTGGTCTTGCGGATCGCATCCAGGAGGGAAGTCTTACCGTGATCGACGTGACCCATGACGCAGACCACAGGAGGACGCTTCTTCAGGGTCTCGGGCGCATCCTCTTCCTCCTTGAGCAGCTCCTCGATGATGTCGACCTGCTCCTCCTTCTCGCAGATGATGTCATACTCGATCGCGATGTTCTCCGCCTCTTCGTAGGTCAGCTCGGAATTGACCGTCATGACCTTGCCCGAGAGGAAGAGCTTCTTGATGATCGCGGAGGGCTGCATGCGCATCGCCTGGGCCAGATCCTTGATCGTGAGGGTCTCGGGGATCGTGATCACCTTGATCTGCTCCTCAGGCTCCTCGTGTCCGACCTCGGGCTTGATGAACCGTCCGACGCGCTTGGCGCGGGACATATTCTCCTCATTCTCCATCTGGAGATCCTTGCGCTTATCCTTATCCTTGTCCTTGCCGCGCTGGCGCTTGCCGCCGTCACGGCCGGGCGCTCCGCCGGGACCGCCCTGTCCGAACGCACCGGGTCTGCCGCCGGGACCTCCCTGTCCGGGTCTGCCCGGACCGCCGGGACGTCCGCCCTGCTGATAGCCGCCGGGTCTGCCGGGCCCTCTGCCGGGGCCGAAACCGGGACGCTGCTGCTGTCCGCCAAAGCGGTTCTGCGTCATCCCCGGACGGCCCTGTCCTCCGACAGGTCTCTGCGCGGGTCTGGCCGGCGCCTGTGCGGGTCTCGTCTGGGGTGCCTGTGCCGGACGCGGAGCCTGCTGCCTCACCTCCTGAGGGGCAGGTGCTGCCTCCGCGGGCTTTTCCACAGCGGGTGCAGTCTCGGGAGCCTGCTGTACGGGCTCCTTAACCTCCGGTTCCTTGGGAGCCGCGGGTTTCGGCGGTTCCACCTTAGCCACTTCACGGTTATAAACTTCGGGCTGGCTGGGCGCGGTATGCGGCTTGATCAGCTGTCGCACCGGTGCGGGACCGACGGGTCTGCGCATGCCGGGGCGTCCGCCTCTGCCGCCGTCCGATGTGTAGGCACCGGGGCCGCCCATGCGGGAATTGCCCTGATTGTTGACGAAGATGATCCTCTTCTTTTTCTTCTGTTCGCCGCCCTGCTCGGGAGCTGGAGTCCCGGATCCCGCGGGCGCGGGTTTGGCCGCGGGCGCTTCCGCAGGCTTGGCCGGCGCCGGAGCGGGGGCTGCGGCGGGTTTCTTCTCGACCGGTGCCTCTGCGGGTTTATCCGCTGGTGCTGCCTCTTTCTTCGCTGCGGGCGCTGCTGCCGGCTTTTCTTCGGCAACCGCTTTCTCTGCAGGCTTCTTCTCTGCCCCGGAGGTCGTCTTCTTCGGACCAAGCGCCTTGCGCGCCTTGTCCGCGTCGGCTGCTTCCACGGAAGTGGACTGCCTTGCCGTCGCCGCCACCAGGCCCTGCTCCTTGAGATAATGCAGGACTTCGAGACCGCCTACGCCCAGTTCCTCCGCCAGTTCAGCAATTTTGATCTTACCCATTCGACACCTCCTGACCGGCCGTGAGCCGTTTCCTGATCGCCTCCGCAAATCCGGCGTCCGTAACGGCTGCACCTGACCTCTTACTGACTCCCATCGCCTGTCCCAATCTCTCCATCTCTCCGAACTCGATCCACGGGATCCGGCGATGATCACAATGATCTGACATCTTCTTCTTCGACTGCGGTGATGCATCCCTCGCAATGAGGAGGAGCTTCACCTTGCCTGCGCGGATCGCCTCGTCCACCGGGAGTTCTCCGCTTTTCACCCTGCCTGCTTTTCTGCACAGGGAGAGCAGTCCGTAGACACTCTGTTCATTCCCCGATGCAGGCTTCCAGTGCTCCATAGATCTCCTCCGGTACCGCCTGACGGAAAGACCTGGCCAGGCTGTTCTTCTTTCTCGCGATCCTGATGCACTCCGCATTCCTGCACAGATACGCGCCGCGTCCGCTCATCTTCCCTGTCGCATCAACGGTAAAGGTCCCGTCCGGCAGGCGCAGCGCCCGCACGAATTCTCCCTTTTCGCCCTTTCTGCCGCAGGCTGCGCAGCTGCGCTCCGGCATTTATTCCTCCGCGGCAGGCGCTTCCTCAGCGGGAGCCTCTGCGGGCTCCTCTTCCGCACCTTCCGTTACATAGCCGTCTTCGGCATACTCGCCGTCGGCGTACTCATATTCCTCGTAGTAGCCCTCGCCGTCATCCATCTCGTCATCCAGATAATCCTCATAACGGAAGCCGGGCGTATCCTTGGCCTGGGTCTCATTCTTGATATCGATCTTGTAGCCCGTGAGCCTTGCAGCAAGTCTGGCGTTCTGACCTTCCTTGCCGATCGCGAGGGAGAGCTGATAATCCGGGACAACGACCTTGGCCACGTGCTCGTCGGGGTCCGCAAAGACCGCAACGATCTTGGCCGGGGAAAGTGCATTCTGGATGAAGTTGCCGGGGTTCTCGTCCCAGTTGACGATATCGATCTTTTCGCCGTTCAGCTCATCCACGATCATGCCCACACGGGTGCCGTTGACACCGACGCAGGCGCCGACCGCATCCACATTGGAATTGTTGGAATATACGGCGATCTTGGTCCTGCTGCCGGGCTCTCTGGCGATGCTCTTGATCTCCACGACGCCCTCGCGGATCTCCGTCACCTCCTGCTCGAACAGGCGGCGGACCAGATCGGGATGCGTGCGGGACACCAGGATGCGGGGACCCTTGTTGTTGTTCTTCACCTCCAGGATGTAGACCTTGATCCGCTCCTGGGGACGCAGGTGCTCATTGCGGACCTGCTCATTCTCGGTGAGGATCGCATCCGCACGGCCCAGATTGATCGTGATGTTGCGGCCGTAGGAGCGCTGCACGACGCCGGTGACGATGTCATGCTCTCTGGAGGAGTACTCGTTGTAGATCGCACCGCGCTCTTCCTCGCGGATCTTCTGCAGGATGACATTCTTGGCATTCTGGGACGCGATGCGGCCGAACTCCTTGGAATCGAAGTCCCTGCGCAGGACGCCGCCCACCTCGGCACCGGGATCATACTGCTTAGCTTCCTCCAGCGTGATCTCCAGACCGGGCTCCTCGATGTCGTCCTCGGTGGCGACGATCCGCTGCTCCGAATAGACGTGGATGTCGCAGGTCTCGCGGTCGATCTCGGCGTGGATGGCTTCCGTATCCTGCAGGTTGTTCCTGCTTAACTGGAAGTTGTTCTTGCATGCGGAGATCAGCGAACTCTCGATCGCCTCGAAGAGGCTCTCCCTGCTGATGTGCCTCTCCTTCTCCAGCATCTCCACTGCCTGCAATAATTCACTGTTCATGGCTCCTCCTTAAAAATCCAGTGTCAACTTGATCGTTGCTGTGTCCTTGCGATGAAAGGTGATCTCCCGTTCGTCGTCTCCGGCCCGGATGGTCACCGTATCCTTATCGAATGCGGTCAGGATCCCGACAAATAATCTTGATCCGTCCACTTCCTTATAGGTCTTGATCTCGACCTCTTCGCCGATGGAATAGGCGAGATGCCGGTCTTTCTTCAGCTGTCTGCCCAGTCCCGGACTGGAGACTTCCAATATGTATGCCTCCGGTATGAAGTCCGCTTCATCGAGCGCATCCGAGTAGGCCCTGCTCACCGCCTCGCAGTCGTCGATCGTGACGCCGCCCGGCTTTTTGTCGATATAAGCCCTGAGATACCGCTCGCCGGCCTCCTTGACGAATTCCACGTCGTAGACCGTCACACCTTGTGCCTCAGCGATGGGAGTCAGGATCTCCTCCGCACGCCCGGCTACCGATTCCTTTTTCCCGGCCATCGATCCGCCTCTGTCGTACCCGGCGCAATCGCACCTGCCGCAGGATCCTCCTGCTCACCCGGTGCAAAAACGCCTCAAAACATGCGAAAAGTGGACTCGCAAGTCCACTTTCCTCAGTAACATGGCGTATTTTAGCACATTTTCGCCGGAGAGTCAAGAAGGGAAATGGGGGAATGGCGGAAAACACGGAAGGAACCGCTCTTCTCCTCCACCGGGCATGCTTGCGGACCATGGCTTGACGTGATATATTGAATTGGATATACCTGTCAGGCATTGTAGGAGAGTCTCTGACAGAAGACCGCATGGGAGCGGAATGCGGAGGAAACAGAAATGGGCATCTATCTGAATCCGGGTAACGAGAATTTCACAGAAGTCCTGAAAGCACCGATCTATGTGGATAAAACCATGATGCTTCGGGTGCTGAGCGAGTTTATCGACAGAGGAAACAAGTATGTCTGCATCTCCCGCCCCAGACGTTTCGGCAAGACGATCGCCGGGGAGATGATAGCTGCGTATTATTCCAGCGGCTGCGATTCACATCACCTCTTTGATCATCTGAAGATCGCCGGCGATCCCGGATATGAAGATAAACTGAACAGATACAATGTCATCAAGATCGACCTGAACAGCGAGTATCAGAATACCAGAAATAAGGAACAGCTGATCAGCAGACTGACCCTGGAGATACAGGAAGAGATGAAGAAACAGTTTCCCGGGGTGGCGATCAATGAAGATGATTCGCTGGCGCAAAGCATCCTGAGGGTTTATTCCGCCACCGGCGAAACCTTTATCATCCTGATCGATGAGTATGATGTGCTGGTGAGGGAACAGGTACCGCAGGCGCTGTTCGACGAATTCTTAAGCTTTCTCAACGGACTGTTTAAAAGCGCAACCCTGCGGCCTGCGATCTCTCTGGCGTATCTGACGGGCATCCTGCCGGTCGTCAGGGATAAGATCCAGTCGAAGTTGAATAATTTCAGGGAATATACGATCCTGGACGCAAAGGAGCTGACCGAATATGTCGGCTTTATCCCCGAAGAGGTGGAGGCACTCTGTAGCAAATGGGGCATGGATTACGCGGAGTGCCGCCGCTGGTATGACGGCTACCGGCAGAACGGCTACGAGATCTACAATCCGGAATCGGTCGTCATGAGTATGCACGATAAGAAATTCTCCAATTACTGGGGGAAGACCTCTTCCTACCGCGTGATCAGCGACCGGCTGGAAGAAAATTACAAAGGGGCAAAGGACGCCGTGATCCGCATGCTTGCCGGGGAAGAGGTCCCTGTTAATGTATCGCAATACCTGAATACCATGGACTGCTTCGCCACGCTGGATGACGCCCTGACCTATCTGATCCACATCGGATATCTCGCCTATAATGAGGAAGAGGAAACCTGCCGGATCCCTAATCTGGAGATCCGTAAGGAATGGGCAAATGCCGTGGCAGTCATGAACGATCAGGAGGTCACGGACCGGATCATCAAAGCCTCCAGGGAGTTGCTTGATGCCACATTGAGGGGGGATGAGGAAACGGTCGCAAAAGCGCTGGACGAAAGCCACATTCATGTCACAAGCAACCGCAGCTACAACAATGAGGACGCCCTGCAAAGCGCCATCTACCTGGCCTATCTCTACGCTCTCAACAAGTATACGGTCATCAAGGAGATGACCACGGGCAAGGGCTTTGCGGATGTTGTTTTCATCCCCTTTGTCCCCGATCTCCCCGCCATGATCATCGAACTCAAGCACAACAAGTGTGCAGAGAGTGCCATGGACCAGATCAGAGAAAAGAGATACTTTGATTCTCTCCGGGATTACCGCGGCGGCCTCCTCTTCGTCGGTGTGAATTATGACGAAAAAGCCAAGACACACACCTGCCGGATTGAGAGATTGGAGAAAGGGTAAAACTCAGGATTGTCAAGGGTGATTGATCAATCGATGGCGCTTGCTCTTGGGTGCCTCTGACTCTATTTCCTCATACACATACAATAGAGGTTATCAGCGTCTTCTGATCACATCGTACGATTTCCCAGTTTTCGATCCTCGAAGCGCTCTCCCGCAGGATTGTGTCATAGCCGGTAAGCACATCTCCGATGAAAGCTATAACTATTCCCAACGCTTCTTGCTTGATCTCCTCCACGAACTCCGCCATGGCCTGTGGGTTCTTGGTGAAGTTTTTTACAGCCTGTTCAATCTTTCTGGTGCCAAAATCATCGCTCTGTAGTAAACTGTTATTCATGAGGGTGCCTCCTTTGTGTGACGTGTTTGGTGTCGCGATTAAACACTCTACCACAACAGGCTCCCTCTTTCTATTTTCTTTCTATGCGTTCCCTACAATCACTCCACCTTCACGACTTTATCCGCCGATTTCCTGCTGCCGTCCGCGGCCGTGGCCGTGACTGTGATCTTAGTGCCCACGGGAACGGTCTTTGAGATGGACAGGCTTCCGTTGCCGATCCGGATATCCGCAGGCTTGATCGTCACATTCGATCCGGCGGGCAACTGATATACCGCACTCCACGTGACCTTCTTGTCCGCGGCCTTATCGGGGGTCACCGTCACGGTATACTTGGCCGTGGACGCCTTACCGCCGGCGATCGTGGACGGTCCCGCAATGGCGATACCGGTCACAAGACTTGCCACATTGATCGTGACGGAGCCCATCTTGTTCGTCCCATCGGCAGAGGTTGCCTTAATCTGAGCCGTACCCGGTCCGACGGAAGTGACAACACCGGCCGGACTGACAACGGCCACCTTGGCATTCGTGGTACTCCAGATCACCTCCTGACTGATCCCTGCGGTGATGCCGTCATAAGCTGTCTGCCCGCCGGCAAGCGCCGTCAGGGATACCGTCGCACCGATCGCATCCCTGTCCATACCATACTTCTTCCCGGTCAACGCTCTGTCCGCTGCACCGGCTCCGGACTCCTCTCCCGCAACAAACAGATCAATCCGGGCCGCCGGCTTCGTGACCGTAACGGTATAGCCCGTGCTCTCAGTCCCGCTCCCGTCTTTAGCGGCAGCAAAGACACGGATCTTCGTCTTCGCGGGAACCTTAGCATTCACGGAAAGCCTTCCCGTGGCTGTGACGGTGATCGCATTCTTCGGGAGGTTTGCAGGGCTGAACGTCGCATCCTCAACATCCGAATAATCCGCCTCACAGCGCCAGTTAAACGTCTTGTTCGCCGTACGGTACGGCGTAGCCGTCGCCGTAAACTGCAATGCCTTCCCCTGCGCGATCATCGTGGCATCGCCAGCAGCCGACAGTACGATCGCTTGGGCCAGGCTCGCCACATTGATCGTCACACTCGCGTTCTTATTCGTGCCGTCCGTCGTGGTAGCGGTGATCTTGGCCGTGCCGGCGGAGAGCGGAGTAACCACACCGTCTTCGCTCACGGTGGCTACTTTGGCACTGCTTGTCTTCCAGGCAACGAACTGACTCACACCTGCCGTATTTCCGGCCGCATCACCGGCCACGGAAGCGGTGAGCTTTACTTCGCCCATAACATCCCGGTCGATTCCGATCGTACCGCCGGTCACCGTTTCGCCTCCATGGAAGAGACCGACTGAGGACCCGGGCTTCCTGACTGTCACGAGATAAGTCTCTGATTTCTTCGGCCCGTCGCCCTTTGCCTTCTCCGTGGCCTTGACGGTGATCTGCGTTTCCGGCGCGATCGTGTTCTTTACCGACAACTGGCCTGCCGAAGATATGGTGATCTCTCTCTTCGACTGATCAACGGTCGGCGTCACACCGGCAATTTCCCACGTCACCGCGGGTCCTGCAGAAACAAGCTTCACATTCTTTCCTGATGCAACTTCCACGGGACCTGTGATCGTGATCTCACTCTGTGTCGCCTTGACTGTGACCGTCGCATTCTTGTTGGAACCGTCCGCGGCCGCAGCCGTAATGGTCGCCGTTCCGGCAGCATGAAGCGTCACCGTACCGTTCACTACGGTTGCAACCTTTTCATTACTGCTCTTCCAGGTAACGGAATCCGAGACTTCCTCTCCCGGATTCTTACCGGAACATACAGCCGTGAATACGATCTTGTTGTTTACGGACAGATCCTGTTCCACCGTCTTCTTTGTGAAATCCTCATCTCCCTTGCGGATCGCGACCTTATCCACCAACGGTACAACGGTAATGACATGCGTTCCGCTCACCCCGCTGCCGTCCTTGGCCGTTGCCGTAACGGTGATCATGTCCCCGACTGAGGCACCGGATTTGATCGTCACCTTGCCGTTCGCGACAGAGGCTTTTGTCGCATCACTCACACTCCATACGAGGTTCTTGTTCGTCGCGGAATCCGGGGTGATCCCGGCTGTCAGCGCCGTATTCTTGCCGGCACCGACTTTCGTCTCTCCGGACAGGGTGATCCCCTGCACGAGACGGTTCACATTGACCGTGACCTTGCCGCTCTTGTTGGTGCCGTCCGCGGAAGTGGCCGTGATCTGCGCCGTACCGGTACCGACCGCCGTGACCAGTCCGGTTTCGTCCACGGTCGCCACCTTGAGATTGGCCGATTTCCACGTGACACGCTGGTCGACATCTTCAAGCGCAGCGTTCGCAGCCGAATTCTCCGCGGTCAGATTCAAAGTGGTCACTTCATCGAGGTCAAGGCCCAGGGTCGAATTGGTGACGTACTGCGTGCCTTTTTTGATGCTGACCTGTTCGGTACCTGCTTTCACGCTGATGACAAACGGATCGCTCGTCACACCGCTTCCATCCTTTGCGGCAGCCGTGATCTCTGCTCTGCCGATCGCGAGCGCCGTCACATTTCCACCCGCATCAACCTTGACAACGGCAGGAGCCGAGGATGTCCAGTCCACATTTTTGTTGGTCGCTTTCTGCGGATACACCGATACTGACAGTTTCGCTTTCTTTCCTCTCGCAAGATCACCGGAACCGATCACTTCGATCTCCTGCACAAGAGTGGAAACCCTGATCGTGACAGTTGCCGCAGTGTCAGAACCCTCCATCGAAATCGCCCTGATCACGGCCGTCCCGTCGGAGACTGCCTTAACCACGCCGCGCGGGCTGACTGTGGCGACTTTGGTATTTCCGGATTCCCATCTGAAGCTCTGGAAGACGCCATCCGGCGAATACCGGGTTCCTTTCCTGGCCTCGGCTGTCGCGGACAGTGTCACATAATTGTTGGTCCGATCCGCCGCATCCAGCCGGATCTCCGTGCCCGTAACATCCACGGAATCCCGCAGGATCCTGACCCGATCCGCCAGCAGTTCGATCTCATCGGCGGGATCTCCCTGCGTCACATGGACCTTGCAGGTGCGGAACTCTCCGCTCTCCGCTGTTGCGAGGATCGTGGTATCACCGGCGGATACCGCTTCCAGTAAACCGTTTTCATCAACTGTTGCGATCGCGGGATGATTGCTCTTCCAGGTGACCGCCTGATCTCTGCCTCCCATTATCGCACGCAGCTGATAGGTCTGACCGGCCTCCAGAATGACATCATAGTTATTCAGGGCAAGTTCCGTGTTCTCTACGCTGACATAGCAATGTGTGATGCTGCTGCCGGTGTGGGACAGTGCCGTAATGCACGCATAGCCGGAACCAACCGCCTTAACGCATCCGTTCGCATCAACCGTCACCACCTCGTTGTCGTTGGAACTCCAGCAGACATCCTGATACGTCGCATCCGCGGGCTCGATCGTCGTGAGCAGGGTTTCCTCCTCCCCGACGAGCAGTTCGAGGGAATCTTTATTAAGCTCAAGAGAAGTCACCTCTATATCATCAGATGTCACGGTCACTTCGCAGTAATCCGCATATCTGCAATCCCGCGTCATGGCAAGCACTCTTGTCGTCCCAACACTGATACCGGTCAGAGTTCCGTTCTCATCAACCACCGCAACAGAATCGTCAAGTGTATAGAAGTCAATTCCAATACTCGGATTATCCGGATATGCCAATACCGTATTGATCCCGACATCATCCTGTCCGACAGATACTTGATACTTGGTCGGTTTGATCATCAGTGAGCCGTTGATATCCTCGGCATCCTGCAATATATAGGTTTCCGTGACGATCTTGCTGTCATTTTTGTTTGCGGACCTGGCCATGAACTTGAGTACCGTGTTCTGCGTGATCATGATGGGTTCCGTATACTCAGAAGAGAAAGGAGTCGGATCCGTCCCGTCGGTCGTATACAATATCCCACCCTCCTCACAGGATAGAGTGACAGCCGTGCTTTCCTCCAGCACGCAGGATCTGACATCCGCACTCGGCGTTGCAGTTGTCTCGAGATACGCATAGAGCGCATGAACGTCCATATCCCTGTTCACGGAAGTGTAGTCATAGGTGCTCCACCCCGCAAATCTCTGTCCATCCGGAACGGACGGTTCCGGGGCCGGTACGCTCTCACCATAAAATGCAGTATACGTACTAAGCTCGCTGCCGTCTGCGTCAAAGAATTTCACAGTGTATTCCTGCGGCTCGTAATAAGCCGTCAGAACCATATTCGCTGTGGCAGTTTCCACCGTTTCATAGTCCTCATTCAGCCATCCGGTCAGTCCGTAGCCCTCAGGGATCACAGTGGACGGAAATACGATCTCGTCTCCGCTCCCATATTCCACCGATAATAATGTGTCATTCATCTTATCGACAAAAAATACGGTGTAACGAACCTCCTCATACAGCGCCACAACATCCATATTGTCATGTACATTGGTGAGTCCGGTATTCCAACCGATAAACCTGTAGCCGGCTCTCGCAGGGATCACGTCCGTCACGGCTGAAGCACCCTCCGGAACCTGCATCGTATCAAGTTCATCGCCGTTCCAATCCAGGAAGCGGACAGTATAAACCGGTTTGGGTGCCTCAATGGTTCTGACATACATCAATTCATTGGCACCCTCAATACCGAGCTTCACGGTGAAATCACCGGTTTCCACAGTCGGCTTTTCTCTCGTGAAAAACTCAAAGGAATAAGAACCGTCATCTCCGATCACGGACTGCCCGAGATATTCATTGGTGAAATCAGAAGGCTCCTCATGTTTATAGACGACAAGAATCGCCTGTTTCCCGGCAAGTGCATCCGATACCGTTCCGGAGACCGTATATTTCTCACCATCCCACTCAGCAGTTTCAGGTGCAGTAGACCGGTAGCGCCATACCTTCCGTTTCTCGACCTCTCTGTTTTCGCTCGCTGTATACTCCTGCGTCGACCATTCTGACCAATCGTTCCATTTATAGTAACGATATTTGTACGCCTTTTGTCTGTCTCTGTACTGCCATTCAGTATGTTCCTCGTGGATATGCCTGACTTCATTGCTCATATACCATCTTTCCCAACTGTAATGGAAGTTTTCAACGCATTTATAACAAGTTATATCCGGGTCATCATTGGTCGCCTGCATATACGCAACATCCCATGTCGGATGCCATAATTCATGATATTCTCTTCCGGAACCATAATTTGCCGAAAACATCGACCACCCGTCATTGTTCCAATAGTGATAATAATACCATTTTCGTTCATCGTAATCCTGATCCGTAACCGTCAACGTCCGAACCTCTCTGGTATCAGATCCGTAGTACTGTGTCCTTGACCATGCACTCCAATTGCTCCAATCCGTCCAATACTCAATGGTTTTGTCATACACCCATCCTGCAAGATTTGCCGTAGTAGACTCCGTAATGGATTTATCCCTGTATCTGTACTCCCAACGGGATTCTTTGTTCTCATCAATAACCGAGGCTGGAGGCTCCTCTACGCTCCAACTGCTCCAGTCTCTTGTCACCTCAATCGTTTTCTTTTCTGACAAAGGAATACTGTTAGCAAAACTGTTGACGATAACAATACTTGCTTTGGCAGCATCTCCTTCATACGGGAGAAACACCTCCACATTCTCTTTATGATCGGACCTTTTTAATGTAAAAGCGTTGGACTCCGTCGTATACACAAGCCGATCATCCGATGTCATCAATGCCACGATCGCGCGTCCCTTGGTAATCCCAAGATTGTAATTCGTCACATTATAAGAGAATGTATATCCGGTTCCGTCTGAATCAAAAGCGCAACTGTTTGCCGTGATCTGCACCGGCAATTCTGCGTTCTCATACACATAAGTCGCGGTGATCGTTGTGTTTTCTGCCACATGTAAATAGGCATCCGAATCCCACCCCGTAAACACATAACCGGCGGGCGGTTCCGGGTCACCCGGCAGAACGGCAGTCCCCATATACTCCACTCGTTGCGTTTCAACGCTTTCTCCGTCGATCACGGCAGGAATGATCTTGCCGTCCATATCCTTGAACACGACAGAATAAATACACTTCGTAAATCTGGCCTTTACAACCGTGTCGGTCTTTACATTGTAATAGCCTTTATCCCATCCCTGGAATATCCAGCCCGTGCGGGACGGTGCTGTCGGTGCAGATGCAGATCTTCCGTATTTAACCGTTTCTTCCTTTAGGATGTTTTCCGTTCCGTCTTCTGTCACCTCCAGGAACTTCACATTACAATCCGGATATGCTTTAATCTTGCTTCCAAGTCGTCCTGTATCGCTGTCCACACTGCCGACCGCGACGATAGATACGTCATATTCGCCGGCCTCCGGCAGTGTCACTACGGCAGAATTACTTGTTGCATGGATCGTCCGTGCCTCGCCGCCTGTTTTTGCAATCGTGAGGTAGTATCCGCCGGTCACATAATCTACTTCATTCCAACGGATCGTCATTGCATCTCCGGCAGCATACTCATAGCCGTCAACGGACAGCGTCGGTGTCGCCGGCTTGAGACTCCCTGTCGTCTTGAATTCACCTTCCGTTGCATATTCCTGCCCGCCGACAATCGCCCAGATTCTGTAGCGATATTTTGTTCCCGGAAGCAACTGCTTACCCAGATTCACATTAGTGTGAGCATTATCCGTGGAATAATACAGATAGATCGCGTTTCTGTAATCATTCAGGTTCTCTTCTTTCCTACCGAGCTCAATCCCGTTTTCATCATACAGGATCATTCCTGCTCTTGAGATACGGGCAGTCGCTGGATTTGTAAGATAGGCGGAGCACACAGCGTACGTATCACCATACTCCGCATGAACACTTGTATCAGGATATATACTCGGAGAACGATAAGACTTTTGTGACTGTTTCGCCACAATTGAAAACTCTGATGTTTCTGTTTTTGATGCTCCATTCTCACAGGTCACTGTCATATAAAAGACATAGGATCCCGTGGAAAGCGAAGCAAATGTCATCGCATCGTCAAGTGCCTCTCCACGCCCGAAAGAATAGTATCTTCTTCCTGTCAGATCTTCCTTGTAGGGTTTAAATGCCTGACCACTAAGAGCCGCGATCAATGCTGATCCGGTCAATGGTGCTCCCAAAGCAGCCTTACTGATCACCCCCGCCGTAATACTCTTAAGTTTCGCATTTGCACTTATGTTACCGTTAATCGAAAAGGTCTCTGTCTGATATAACTCTCCGGAAGGCTTTGTCGTATTGATAGTGATTTGTGTGTCGTTTGAGGTAGGTTCAGGTCCCTCCCATAAATCCACAAAATGATAACCTTTTATAAATGTGCTGTTCACATACTGATTCTCGGATATAAGTCCATTATCACCAATCGCCCATCGAGTTTCGGAAACATAAACCCCACTAGAAGTCGCATCCGCCGTGTATAAAGCATTTCCATCTCGTCTTAGTACAACAAAAATGTGCCCATTCTGTTTAATTATATCTCCTGTCTGTATACTATCTACAGATGTGTATGATACTCCGCTATCATATCCTTCATACCCGTACATAAATGCAGTGAAATCACAAACATAGCCATAGCAAGTAGAACAATTGTATTTAGACAACAATGGATATTCATAATACTTTCCTTTTCCTGCACGCCAATCAGGATTGCTAATAAACTGATTCATTTTGTTCTCATACTCAGTTTTGCTCCAAGTCGGTATACTATATCCAAGTATTTCAGGCTGACTCATATCAGATACAACTGTAAGAGTTAGTATTCCTTGGTTCTTTACTCTTACCACGGGCAGTTCCGTTCCATCTTCACACACATATCCATCAATCACCGGCTTAAATTCATACGACTCCGCCTCTTCCTCATAATCCGAGATGCACTCCCAGTCCTTCACCTCGATCTCGACAACGGAATCATCTTCCAATACAGCCTGGATTTTTTTAGGGAAAGCGGCAATAGCATCTTCCAAAGACGGCTTCTCATCAAAGCGGAATTCTGACTCTTCGAGCGTCACAAATGCCTTGATCGTCTTAGGTGCAGTCGCCTCCGCAATTCTCTGCCCGGATGACTTCTGATCATCATCTTTATCAGGAAGAGTAACCCCGGTTTCTCCAGACATTCCGTCTTCTTCTCCTTCGGCGATATCCGCGGACGAAATCGGTTCCTCTGCGGACGCAGCAGCATCATCCGTGAGTTCGGTAGGATCCTCTTCGACGCCCGTCCGTTCCGAATCCACTGATTCTTCCAGCGTCTGTACACCTTTCGCAGCAACAGTTGCAGCCGAACAATCACCGCATACCGCACACAGCGCGATAAGTATTGCCATACCCGTTGCCAATACTCTCCTGATCCTCATACCGGTCCTCCTTCAAAAACGAAAACTCATAAAACTGCACATTTTGTCAAATTATGTGCATATTCATATTTTACATGTGCATATTCATACGTGCAAGCACATTTTTGTCTATACTGAGTCCGTCAGCCACATCAAATGGGCCGTCAGACACGTTCCACCCAACAGCACTGTCATTATTGACACACATGTAAAAGGAGAACTGCCATGAAGAAGAAACCGGAGCATACGCCGGGTCACGGGAAGTCCGCAATGAAGACCCGCCGCGGCACTCCGAAGCCGGATACCGCCGCTCTCGGCGCGAAGCTCCTGGAATTGCGCATGGCACACAACTATGCACAGGCCGATATTGCCTCGGCCTGCGAGATCGATCAGAGTACCTACAGCATT
>JAFXTJ010000047.1 GCA_017535945.1 Lachnospiraceae bacterium | reverse complement strand
TTCTGCGCCAGTTCCTGTTTCGCGGTCCCGACCCGGGTCTCCATCCTGTGCCGGAGCCGGTCACTGTACCCCGTCAGCCGCATGCGCTTCTCACGGATCTTTCCCGCAGGAGACCCCATTCGCAGGGCCTGCCGCCTGTGGATCAGCGCCTCCCTGAGACCGGCGATCCTGTCATTCATCCGCTCGGAGAGGAGCACCTCCAGGTCCGCCAGATCCTCCTCGAACCGCGCCAGCTCAAATACCGCCAGTTCGGCAGCCGCGCTGGGCGTCGGCGCCCTCAGATCCGCCACGAAATCCGCGATCGTAAAATCCGTCTCATGACCGACCGCGGAGATCACCGGGATCGGACACGCAAAGATCGCGTCCGCCACCGCTTCCTCGTTAAAGGCCCAGAGATCCTCAATGGAACCTCCGCCGCGGCCGACGATCATGCAGTCCACGCCGTGTGCCGTAAGTGTCTGTATCCCCCGGACGATCGAGTCCGCCGCATGATCTCCCTGGACAATGGCCGGATACAGGATGATCTCCACCCCGGGATTGCGCCGGTGAGCGATATTGATGATGTCCCGCACCGCGGCGCCGGTCGGTGCCGTCACCACACCCAGTGTGCGGATGTATTTCGGGATCGGACGCTTATAGGATGCGTCAAACATCCCCGATTCCTCGAGACGTTTCTTCAGCGCTTCGTATCGTTCAAACAGGGCGCCCTGTCCGTCCTGCTTCACGGTCTCCGCGTAGAGCTGGTATTTGCCGGCCTTCTCGTAGACCCGGATCTGGCCTGTCACGAGGACCTGATCCCCGTCCCGGAACTTCTTCGCGAGCTTCGCCGCATTCCCGGCGAACATCATGCAGGAGAGCACACCGCTCTCATCCTTGAGGGTGAAATAGACATGCCCGGATGTGTGGTATTTGCAGCCGCTCACTTCGCCGCGCACTGTCAGTTTCTGTAAGAGGAAATCCTCGCAGAGCATGCGTTGGATATAGGAATTGATCTGTGCGACCGAATAGACGCTCATGTAAACTTCGCCAGTACTCCGTTCACAAAGGAGGAGGATTCATCCTGTCCGTACCGCTTGGCCAGTTCCACTGCCTCGTTGATCGCCACTCCCACGGGAATATCCTCATCGTAGAGGATCTCGTATACCGCCAGGCGGATGATGGTCAGATCCACCTTGCCCATACGGTCCGTATCCCATCCGGTGATCCGCTCATTGACGGCACTGTCGATCTCGGACAGATGCTCCACGACGCCGTGATATTTGACGAGGATCCTGTCCGCATCCGCTCCGCTCACCGGCTTGTCGCTGTCCGTAAAGAACAGTTCTTCCTGTCTCGCCATCTCCTCCGGATCGTTAAATTCCACACGGAAGAGCAGGAGGAAGACCTGTTCCCGCAAGGCACTTCTGTTCATTGTCCCGATTCCTGCTCTCCGGGCATCGTGATCTGCGCGATCCGCACATTGACGGTGGGAACCCTGAGACCGGTCATATTCTCGATCGCGGTCTTGACCCGCTTCTGGACTTTACCGCAGGTGGCGGGAATATTGACACCGTATTCCAGCATCACCGACATATCCACACGGGCATGGGACTGGCTGACGGCCACCCTGACACAGCGGGACAGACGAGATCTGGATACGCGCCCCACGGCCTCGCTCCCGATACCGCCCGCCATGGCGGATACCCCGTCCACCTCAAGCGCTGCCAGTGCCGCGATCATCGCCACCACGTCATCGGCGATCTTCACCGAACCGATCCGTCCGCGTCCGGAGTTGTTCTTTTTATCCTTCTGCATCTCCATGGTTTCCTCCCGGAAAACACTGCGGCACAATGCCGCAAATCCTTGTAAGTATAGCACAGACCGATGGATTTTACAATAAAAAGGTCAGTTTGTGCTGCCTCGGGGAAGCGGAATAAGAAGCGGATTCGCCGGAATCCCGCAGATAATCAAAGAGCTTTCTGTCCGTGATCATGTATTGCTGCATCGCCGCATAAGCGCTCTCATCCGCGCACTTGATGCTGACATATCCGCGCCCCTCCGCATAGGCCCTGTCAAAGAGCTCCGCCAGCTGTGCTTCATCCGTCCCGGTGAAGTAGGCGCCGTCACGGACATAGTAATTATCCTCCATATGGGTGCAGGAGGGCACGTCCACCAGATTGCTGATCGCATGGGTATCGATCAGGTCACGTGTGGTATCGAGCAGATAGTCATAATTGATGCGCTGATCCAGCGTCTCCTCGCTCGCCGCCTGCTGAAAGGAGGAATCGCCCCAGGTGACATCCATGAAATAATCATAGCCGTTCACCCTGACCAGATTCCAGGCGTGGCGCTCGCCTTCCCTGTCGCCCGCGGAAACGGTACCGGTGATCAGTGTGGCCTCCACCCCCAGCCGGTTCAGGAGGATCTGCGCCGCCTTGGAATACCCCTGGCAGACGGATGCACCGTTTAAGAACACCGAGCAGATATTCTGGTTGTCCGGCACACCGATCTCGTAATCCGTATGGCTGATGACATAATCGTAGACATATTTGGCGGTATCATACTGGTCGCCGGTCACGGGCGCACCCGCGAGCGCCGTTTCGATCGCATCATCCAGCCGCGCCTGTCTGCGGGACTGCTCCGCGTCGTCATAGAGATAACGGGCGGTAAATCCGATCTTGAACAGTTCATTGTCCAGTGTATACCGGGTGAGTGTATAGCCGTCCGCGTAGTAGATCTCCGGGTGATCCGCCATCACATACTGGAAGGCCCGGTCCACATCCTCCTCCGTGAGCGTGGAGACCCTGATCTTCTCCCCGCGCGCGGTGATGATCCGGTAGATCTCCGCATAGACGCGTTTTTGCTGTGTATCGAGATGGGAAAAATAGTACAGGCCCTCATTCTGGCGAAGCAGCGATTCAATCCCGTATTCATCGAGACCGAGTGCCTGTCTGGCGGCCTCGTCCTCCGCGGCGATCTCTTCTTTGGAGCGCTTGTTGCCGGCGATCTCCATGACCTCCGGCACGGATTCAACCTCCTCCTCCGTGATCTTTTCGGCAAAGGAGGGGATCTCCGCCGCATCCTCCGCGTCCTGCCGGCCGCCACCCGATACCGCCGCAGGCAGGAGACTCGAGGGATAGACCGCCGTACTCGCGGTGTCGGCATCCTCCTGATCCAGCTGCATCAGATCATGGACCACCTCCAGATCCTTGAGACGGTCCACGGCACAGCCGGAAAGCAGCAAGGCCGTTGTCAGCAGGAGGACAAAGACGCGTGTTTCAGTTTTTCCGGAATTCCGAGAGTTCAAGGCCTTCGTTCCTCTCCACGGTCATCTGCACGCTCCACTCATGAGCGAAAAGAAGCAGCGGCCTGTCCTTCATGTCCTTGACTTTTTTCATATCGGAGGTGCCGATGAGATCCTCTAACGGCACCGGGCAGCTCTCCACCCAGCGGATATGTTCGTACGGCAGCATATCCAGACGGATCTCCACCCCGTACTCGCTCTCCAGCCGGAATTTCAGCACGTCAAACTGCAGGATGCCGACGACGCCGACGATGATCTCCTCCATGCCGGACTGGAATTCCTGGAAGATCTGGATGGCGCCCTCCTGCGCGATCTGCGTGACACCCTTGACGAACTGTTTGCGTTTCATGGTATCCACCTGCCGCACGCGCGCGAAATGCTCCGGCGCAAAGGTCGGGATCCCCTCATAGCAGAAGGACGCGCCGGGTGCACAGACCGTATCCCCGATCGAGAAGATCCCCGGATCAAAGACGCCCATGATGTCGCCGGCATAAGCCTCGGTCAGGACCTTGCGTTCATCCGCCATGAGCTGCTGCGGCTGGGAAAGCCTGAGGGTCCGTCCGCTCTGGATGTGCTTCACTTCCTTATCCGCCTCGAAATGTCCGCTGCAGATGCGCATAAAAGCGACCCGGTCCCTGTGCGCCTTGTTCATATTGGCCTGGATCTTGAAAACAAAGGCGGAAAAAGGCTGACCTACGGGGTCAATGATCTCCTCGCCGCTCTTCCTGCCTACCGGCGGTGTCGCCATGGTGAGGAAGGCTTTGAGGAAGATCTCCACACCGAAGTTCTGCAGCGCGGAGCCGAAGAACACCGGTGTCAGCATCCCGGCCCGCACCTCCTCCAGGTCGAAGGGCGCGCCTGCGCCGTCCAGAAGGTCGACCTCTTCGGTCAATTTCTCCAACGCCGCGCTGTCCACTCTGTCCGGATGATCCGCGAGTTCCCCGAACGGGATGTGGATCTCTTCCCCCTCCTTGGTTCCCTTTTCCGTCCCCTCATAGATGATCACTTCCGCCGCTTCCCTGTCATAGATCCCGCGGAAAGCCTTGCCGGAACCGATCGGCCAGTTCACCGGGCAGGTTGCGATGCCGAGGTTGTTCTCGATATCCTCCAGCAGCGCAAAGGTATCCAGCGCATCCCGGTCCATCTTGTTGATAAAGGTAAAGATCGGGATATGGCGAAGCGTACAGACCTTAAAAAGCTTGCGGGTCTGCGGCTCCACACCCTTGGCCCCGTCGATGACCATCACCGCGCAGTCCGCCGCCATGAGGGTCCGGTAGGTGTCCTCCGAGAAATCCTCATGCCCCGGCGTATCCAGGATATTGACACAGTAGCCGTCATATTCAAACTGCAGGGCGGAGCTGGTGACGGAGATCCCGCGCTGCTTCTCGATCTCCATCCAGTCGGAGACCGCATGCTTCGCCGTGGCCTTGCCCTTGACGCTGCCCGCCGTATTGATGGCGCCGCCGTATAGCAGGAATTTCTCCGTGAGCGTGGTCTTACCGGCATCGGGGTGCGAGATGATCGCAAAAGTGCGGCGTCTTTCGATCTCTTTGAAAACTGTCTGATCTGTCTGCATAATAAATAACACCTGTTACTGAATTGGAACGTTCCTCTTCTTTTCCGCCGATATAAAAACCGCAGAGGAGTACAGTGACTCCTCTGCGGCTTCCGTGAACTGCCGTGTCAGTGCTGGGCGACGTCCTTCATGGAGAAGCTGATGCGGCCCATGCGGTCCTTGCCGAGGCAGACAACGGTCACCTCGTCACCGAGGGACAGCACATCCTCGACGCGGTCGATCCTGCGGTCCGCGATCTTGGAGATGTGCACCATGCCTTCCTTGCCGGGGGCAAACTCGACGAAAGCGCCGAATTCCTTGATGGAAACAACCTTGCCCTTGAGGACCTGGCCCTTCTCAAACTCCATGACAATGGTATTGACCATGTTGATCGCGCTCTGGATCCCGTCGGCATCCTCGCCGCAGACAGATACGCGGCCGTCGTCATCGATGTCGATCTTGGTCCCGGTACGGGCGATGATCTCATTGATCGTCTTGCCGCGCTGGCCGACGACATCACCGATCTTCTCGGGATCGATGTTGATGGACACGATCTTGGGCGCGTACTTGCTGACCTGCTCACGCGGCTTGTCGATCGCCTTGGACATGCACTCATCCATGATGAAGAAGCGGGCCTCGCGGCACTGGCTGATCGCCTGGCGCACGATCGCTTCGGTCAGACCGTGGATCTTGATGTCCATCTGGATCGCCGTGATACCGTCCTTGGTACCGGTGACCTTGAAGTCCATGTCGCCGAAGAAGTCCTCAAGCCCCTGGATGTCGGTCAGGACGACGAAATCGTCATCCGTATCACCGGTGACCAGTCCGCAACTGATGCCCGCGACCATCTTCTTGATGGGAACACCGGCGGCCATCAGGCTCATGCAGGAGGCACAGGTGGAAGCCATGGAGGTGGATCCGTTGGACTCAAAGGTCTCGGAGACCGCACGGATCGCGTAAGGGAACTCTTCCTCGGAAGGCAGGACCGGCAGGAGCGCACGCTCCGCCAGTGCACCGTGTCCGATCTCGCGGCGGCCGGGACCTCTGGAAACCCTGGTCTCACCGACAGAGTAGGACGGGAAATTATACTGATGGATGTAGCGCTTGTTGGGGGCAAATGCATCGAGCCCGTCCACGCGCTGCTGCTCGGAAAGAGGCGCCAGCGTGATCACGTCGCAGATCTGTGTCTGGCCTCTGGTAAACATGGCGCTGCCGTGTACTCTCGGGATGATGTCCACTTCGGCGGACAGCGGCCGGATCTGCTTGATGTCACGGCCGTCCGGGCGCTTTCTGTCCTTGAGGATCATCTTGCGCACGGTCTTCTTCTCGTACTGGTAGATCGCCTCGCCGAGGATCGCGAGCCATTCCTCGTTGCCCGCGAATTTCTCTTCCAGTCTCGCGGTGATGTTGCGGATATTCTCCTCACGGACCTGCTTTTCATCCGTGAAGACCGCATTCTCCATCTCTTCCGGAGGCACGACCTCCTTGATCGCCGCGAAAAGTTCCTCGGGAACCGCGCAGCTCGTGTAAGCGTGCTTGGGTTTGCCGATCTCGGCGACGATGCCGTTGATGAAGCTGATGATCTCGAGGTTCACCGCGTGTGCTTTGTAGATCGCCTCGATCATCTTATCCTCGGGGATCTCATTGCAGCCGGCCTCGATCATGATGACCTTCTGACCGACGGATGCGACCGTCAGACGCATCTGCCCCTTGTCCCACTGCTCCTGCGTGGGATTGATGATCAGTTCACCGTCCTCCATGCCGATCTGCGTCATCGCGCAGGGGCCGGCAAAGGGGATATCCGAAATGGACACCGCGATGGAGGAACCGATCATCGCCACGAGCTCGGGGCGGCAGGTCGGGTCCACGGACATGACGATATCGTCGATCGTCACGTCATTGCGGTAATCCTTGGGGAACAGCGGCCGCATGGGGCGGTCGATGACGCGGCTCGTCAGGATGGCATTCTCGGAGGGCTTGCCTTCCCTCTTGTTGAAGCCGCCCGGGAATTTACCCGCCGCATAGAACTTCTCCTCATACTCCACCGACAACGGGAAGAAATCGATCCCGTCACGGGGCTTCTCGGAGGCGGTTGCGGTGCACATCACCGTCGTGTCTCCGTACTGCATGAATGCGCAGCCGTTGGCCTGCTTGCCGACCTTGCCGGTCGTGACCTTGAGCGTGCGTCCCGCCAGTTCCATTGTAAATACTTTTTCCATTTTTCTCTTCCTTTTCCCTTCTTCTCTTCTTCGTCTGCATCTTCAAGCGGCCCGCGCGTCATGGCACGGGCCGTTGTGTACGTGAATTATTTGCGGAGACCTAATTCCGCGATCAGCTTACGATAGCGCTCGATGTCCTTGTTCTGCAGATAAGACAGAAGCCTGCGGCGCTGACCGACCATCTTGAGCAGACCTCTCCTGGAATGATGGTCCTTCTGGTTGACGGACAGGTGCTCGTTGAGCTCGCGGATGCGCTCCGTGAGGATCGCGATCTGCACCTCCGGGGATCCCGTGTCCTTGTCCCCGCGGGCAAACTTGCTGATGATCTCTGCCTTCTTCTCCTTGGTGATCATGTGTTTCTCCTTTCCTGACGGTGCCTTGCATCCGTCCATGCGCCCGATGCAGCGCAGGGGTTGGAGTGTCCCTCTCCGATGCACGGGTAATCAATGTGTACACCCTCTGCCATCTTCCGACCGCAGAGCGGCTCTCTTAACATAGCACATAAAACGGGGAATGTAAAGCGGAAAATACCGCCTCGTGCCGCCCGGTCAGCGTGCTCTCACACCCGCAGCCTCCAGATCGTCCGCCAGCTGCAGCGCACGGGCATGTGCGCCGTCCGTGGTCATATGATAAGCGGTATTGAAGAAATACTCCGGCGGGAAATAATAGTCCGCAAACCGGGAGATGACCGGGCAGTCGGTCAATTCCTCCAGTCCGGCCATGACCTCATCAAAAGCTTCCGGCGACGGCGCCTGTCCGTCATCCATCACGGGATAGACCGTGATGTAACAGGACGCTTTGTTCCGCAGGCACTCCTCATACAGACGGTTCAGTCTGCCGGCACAGATCTCACTGACACCGGGCAGACCGGTATGCGGCGCCCCGGTTTTCTCATGGATCCCGTCCGGACGGTAGGCCGCCACATCGCCGTATTCATTGAAGGCATCACGCCGGTAGGTATCATTCGTGGCGAGATTCCCCTTGCCCGTGATCGCCAGGCCCGCGCACCGGACGGCGTATTTCGGGAGCGTCTTCAGCATTCTCAGACGCCCCTGTTCCGGGATGACCGGCCACAGGTCAAAATGATCCTCCACCGTGATCCAGGTCAGGAGCGGCTCGCTCACGCCGCCGGGATCGCCGAAGCTCGTATGCGAGACAACGATCACATCCCCCTCTCCGATCTCTCCGTATACCATCCGCTCATGGAATTCGTTTCCCAGGCCGCCGTGCAGTCCCAGATTCACGACCGGCATCCCGAACCGTTCCTCCAGCACGGCGGAATCCATCCCGTAAGCCAGATTGGAATCCCCGACGAGCACGATCTTCGGGCTCTCCAGACTGCGCAGCCGCGCCATCTTATCGATGATCGAGGCGTTATAACCCTTCGAGTACTGCGGCGCGATGCACAGGAACAGAACAGCACTCAGGACGAGCACCGTGAGCACCGATACCGCCGTATATAACAGACATTTTCCGATAAACCGTTTCATCCGCTCTCCCGACATTCAGAAGGAAAAGTACAAAAACTGCGAGGTCCGCACATCCGGCAGCATGAACCAGAAGAACAGCAGGAAAGCGACCGTTGCCGCCATCCGCACGCCCGCAGGAAGTTTCCGGAACCATTCGACCGGTCTCCCGTATTCCGAGGCAAGATCGGTGCCGATGACCACCGCGAGCAGGACCAGCGTGGTCTTTTTCTCCTGATAGGCGCCGATCCCGTCCCTGAGATAGGACACGGGATGCGTGATGCCGGTAAAACCGTACCGGAAAAACGCCAGCGCCCCCGACACGGAATCCGCCCGGAAGAAGATCCAGGCCGCCGTCACCAGGTAGAACACAAAAATGACACGGATGCCTTTCAGGAAGCCGTGAATCGCACGGTTCTCCGGCTGCTTCCCCCGCTGCGGCAGGTGCCGTTCGATCAACTGGAGCAGGCCATGGAGCAGTCCCCACAGGAGAAAGGTAGGACCGGAGCCATGCCACAGGCCGCTCACCAGCATGGTGACGAGGAGATTGCAGTCGCTCCTCGCCCGTCCCCGACGGTTTCCGCCGAGCGGGATATAGACGCGGTCGCGGAACCATTCGGAGAGGGAGATATGCCATCTGGACCAGAAATCCCGCACCGAATCCGCCAGATACGGCCTTCTGAAGTTCTCCTCCAGCCGGATGCCGAAAAGCGCCGCGGTGCCGATCGCCATGTCGGAATAAGCGGAAAAATCGCAGTAGATCTGAAAGGAGAAAAAGACCGCGGCCAGAACGAGGATAAAACCGCGGTAATTCTCCGGGTGCGCAAACACCCCCGCGATCAGCGCGGCGAACAGATCGGCCACGGTCAGCTTCTTGAAGAGCCCCCACAGGAACCTGCGCAGACCGGCGGCAGCAAGATCATACGAAAACGGCGCGCGCGCGGCAAACTGCCCCGCGAGTTTCTCCCCGCGCGGGATCGGCCCTGCGAGCAGCTGCGGGAAAAAAGTCATGAACAGCGCATGTTCCCGCAGAGAGGCGGATCCGCCGAAGCGTCCGCTGCGGATGTCGGCCAGATACCCCACCGCCTGGAACGTGTAGAAGGACAGTCCGACGGGAATGAGGATCCCCCTGTCCATGAACCCCAATGCCTTATAGATGACCAGCGGTGCGAGAAGCGCCGCAATAAACAGACCGCATGCGGACCGTTTCCCCTCCGTTTCCCCGGCGATGCGACGCCCGGCCGCATAGGACAGCAGCGTCTCATATACCAGAAAGATCAGATAGACCGGTCCGGCAAACGCGTAGAAGATGACATTCAGGAGAAGCAGTGCCCATGCGGAGAATCGCTCCGGCAATCCCCAATAGAGGATAAAAGCCGCAGGCAGGAACAGGGCAAAAACCGCGGAAGTAAAAGACATGCGTCACACCGTCAGAAACGGTGCCCGGTCCGTGGCGCAGATCACCTCCAGAGAGGGCATCTGTCTCAAAAACACCGCCTGCATATAGGGGATGAAGAGTTTCTCAAGGCCGTAATGACCGGCGTCGATGATCGTAAGTCCGGCAGCGACCGCGTCGATCCCGGTATGATGATCGATGTCCCCCGTGATCAGCACATCCGCCTGCTTTTCCAGCGCTTCGCCGATGACACTGCGACCGGAGCCGGGACATACGGCAGCCTTGCGTACGGGCTTCTCCGGATCGCCGAAGATCCGGAGTGCATCGATCCCGAAAACACTCTTGACGTATTCCGCACACTGTCTGAGGGACATCTCCCGGGGCAGACCGCCGATCCTGCCGATCCCTTCGGTTGAGAGTTCATCCTCCCAGGTCACTTCCAGCACCTGTCTGTCCGTCAGATCCAGTTCATCCGCAGCGGCATCCGCCATGCCCATGACATCAAAATTCGTATGCATGGCGAAATAACTGATATCATTCTCAATGAGGCGTACCAGCCTGCGGCCGATCACATCGTCCTCCGTCACCCGTTTGATCCCGTGAAAGATCAGCGGGTGATGGGTCAGCAGCAGATCGGCTCCGGCGCGGATCGCTTCATCCACCGCTTCATCCGTCGCATCCAGGGCAATGAACACCCGGCGGACCTCGCGCTCTTTTCTGCCGCAGAGCAGACCCACATTGTCATACTCCATCGCGAAACGCGCCGGCGCAAGTTCCTCCAGTTGTGCCATGAGTTCCGTCAGCTGCATCATTCTCCTCCGCTTTTCCTGTCATTCCGGAAAACAGACAGAGCCGCGTCGATGTTCTGCTGCCTGTGCGTCAGTTCCTCCAGACGCTTTTTCGGTCCGTTCTGCTCTTCGATCTTTTCGATGAGCTGCTGATTGGCCGCCTTTTCCTTCTCCAGGAACAGATGCCATGTCTCATCCCGGCCCGCCGACAGAAACTGACCGAAATCCTCCGTCTGCCGGACGATGCTGCCCCCCGCCGGAACAGCCCGCATCATCGTATAGAATTTCTGATCCTCATAGACCATCCGTTCATCGATGACCTGCCAGCCGGTATCCTTGAGATAATGCCACAGTTCCTTGGCCTCCGACTGGGGCTGCAGGATCAGCTGACGGATCCCCAGCAGCTGCGGCGAATGTGCCGTGAGGATCTGCTGAATGAGCCGTCCCCCCATACCGGAGAGAACAGCCACCTGCACTTCTCCCGGTGTATAGGCTTCAAAACCGTCCGAGATCCTGAGTTCGATCCCTTCTGTCAGACCCGCTTCCTCGACATGCTTCCTGGCACGTGACAGCGGCCCCTCTTTGGCGTCCGACGCGATCACACGGTCCACCAGATGATCCTGCAGGAGGAAGATGGGCAGATACGCGTGGTCGGTGCCGATATCCGCGACAGAGATCCGCTCCGTTTCGCGGCCGGCGCGCAGTTCCTCTACGGCCATCCTGGCCATGGAGGCTACCGCCTTGAGCCGCTCGGAGAGTTTGTGATCAGCGCCCGATCCCATAAACACTCACCGCCCGGAGTTCCTGCGCGGGTTCCCGTTCAAGCCGGACATAGACCTCCCCCGCTTCCATATCGAAGAAATTGTCACTGCAGAGGGCGGGTTCTTCTCCGTCCATGATACAGACCCCTCCCGCATAAGCATCGGACTGCACGATGACCGTATCCCCGTCCCTTGTGACCCGGAGTCCGGGATCGCGGTAACGGTAATGCTTGGGCGCACAGAACAGCACGGACCCGGAGGACAGGACCTGCCCATCCTTAACAAATGCGTATTCCAGATGAACATCCCGCGGATCGAACCGGTCCCCGGCGATCTGTGCGGCATCGATCTCATCCAGCCATGTGCCGTCATAAGGCAGCACCCTGACCTCCTTCTCCCCCTGCGAGAGGATGGAGGAATCCGGCGCACGCAGTGCCCAACGGACTGCTCCCGTCAGCACTTCGTCTGTCTCATTCGCCACATGAAGTGCCGCCGTAAACCGGATCTCCCGGGGCTGAGTATTGGCCCAGGGCTTCTGATCCACCTCACCGTGTTCCTCGCAGCTGATCAGCACCGGTGCGAACATCCGCCGTTCGGCATAATGCAGGGCCTTGCGGCGTCCGAAGTGATCGAGCCCGGACCAGGATGCCATGGGCGAAATATCATTGAACTGCCACACCAGCGTCCCCATGCAGGTCCCGCGGATCCGGCGGAAATGCTCCACACCGTAGCGGATCGCCTGCGCCTGCAGCATCTGCGTGGCATAGAGGAGCTGCTCAAAATCCGTCGGATAGAGATAATAGGAAGAAAGATACAGCATCAGCCGGCCGTTGGCCCCGGTGTTGCGCTGATGCATCTCCATCACGCGTGAGAAGATGTTGAGGTCCTCCTCCTCCGCAAAGGAGCGGATCGTCCGCAGGCAGGGGAAGGACTGAAAACCGAATTCCGACAGGAAACGGAATCTGTGTTTCCTGTATTCGGTAAAGGGCACGTTGTAGTGCCACACCTCCCAATAATGCGCATCCCCGACATCCTCCGCGTTCGGATCGTCAAAATTGCCGCCGGAGGAAGGGGAACTGGGCCAGTAAAAGGTGTCCGGATCCTCCTTTGCGAGCAGCTTCGGGAACAGATATTCAAAGATCTTGATATAGTCGGAACGCTGTTTCTTTGAGGGGCGCCAGGCGTTGTCGATGACCTGGCTCTCCACCTCGTTGTTGCCGCTCCAGATCCCGAGGCAGGCGTGATGGCGGAGCCTGCGCACATTATCCTGCACCTCCGCAAGGATCGTTTCCTCGAATTCCTCATCCAGTTCATAGCTGGCGCAGGCAAACATCAGATCCTGCCACACGATGAGCCCCAGTTCGTCACAGGTATCGTAGAAGCTGTCTTCCGGATAATAGCCGCCTCCCCAGACACGGATCATGTTGTAATTTGCCCATACCGCCTGCTCCAGAAGCGCGCGGGAACGCGCAGCCGTCACTCTGGAGAGCAGATTGTCCTCCGGGATATAATTGGCGCCTCTGGCAAAGATCTGGAGTCCGTTGACCTTAAACGCGAAATTTCTGCCGCCGTCCGCCACGGGATCCCGGTTGACGGTCATGATCCTGAGACCGATCCGGCGCTCGAGGACATCCAGTTCCTCCCCGGTGGTATCGTCAATGAGGCGCACACGCACCGTGTAGAGCGGCTGCGCGCCGTACCCGTTCGGCCACCAGAGTTTCGGATCCGGGATCCGGATCATCTGTCTGATGCCCGTGGAGGTGTCGTCGTCCAGGATCCTGCCGCGGCGGCCTTCCGTCACATGATAGACCGCGCCGTCCGGGGATTCCGCCGTGACTTCGATCCGGAGCTTCTGCTCATAGAGTTCCTCCGCATCGCCGAGTGTCACGGGCTCTCCGGTCTCATACACATTGACCTCGGTCGTCACATGGAGACGCACTTCCGGGATGATATAGCCGCGGATCCCGCGCCCGGTCTTGACATGCTCCTGATAGAAACGCACCTGGTTCAGGTCTGCTTTTCTGTGGGCAATGACTTCGACGGACCGGAAGACCCCCGCGTCGGGCAGACGCGCGCCCCAATCCCATCCGAACATGCAGTGCGCCTTGCGCAGATGGGGATAGCCGTCCATCGCCTCGGGCACTCCGCCGGCATAAACCCTGCGGTTGGCCTCCTCGATATAGCGTGTGGGAGAACGCAGGATCACGCGGAGTCTGTTCTCCTCCGAAGCCATCGCAGTGATATCATAGCACCATGTCCGGTGCATATTGTTCGTCTGTCCCAGTTCGATCCCGTTGAGCCAGATCTCCCCGAGCGTATCCACCCCGTAAAAAACGATCGTGAGGGCATCCGAGGACAGCATCTCCCTGTCCAGGGAGAAGGAAGTCTCAAACACGAAATCATTCCCCATGACAGGCAGCAGCTGCAGTTCATTCTCGCCGGCGAAGGGATCCGGGATCCGTCCCGCCCCGAGCAGGGTGCCGTATACCGTGGCCGGCAGATCCGTCCCGATCGTCTGCCCGGGGGGCAGCCAGGGATTGTCCCGCACCAGCGACAGTTTCCAGTTGTCATCGATCTTCATGCGTCTCAATTGTAAGCTCCTCTCAGCCTATCGGGCATCCCAGGTGATCTGCTCCGGCATCCCGCGCGGCACCGCGCGCAGGTTGTATTCGTAACTGCGGCTCTCCCTGTACTGCATGGACAGGTCGGCTTCGATATAGAAATCTCTCCGCACCCCGTAGGCGTCTCCTCCGAGGCTGTCAAACTCCGACAGCGGTCTGGACAGGGACAGGTGCAGATCCTGCAACTTGTTGCTCACCAGGTATTCCGGTGTGGCGATCCGTCCCATCTCCGTCCGGATCCGCAGGGAATTGAAAAGGTTCTGACCCGGATTGACTGCCGTGAACCCCGTATCGGCATAAAAGTTCCCGCTGTCGCGGTCGTAGTAAAAGACTTCTCCGCGGAAGACCGGGGAGGTATCTCCCTGTTCCTCTCTGCCCGTCATGAGCAGGCACTCCCGCCCGTTATCCGTATAACAGATCTCCGCCGCGCTCATGATGGAGCGTGTGAGCTGTGCCGTGATGGTCTGGGCATCCTTCTGAATGGAGGAGATCTCCGTGCTCGTCCTGTGCAGCCGCACCACCACGGAGAAAAACTGCGCCGCCATCAGGGAGACCACGGATGAGATCGCCAGTCCGACGATCAGTTCGATGAGCGTCATGCCGCGGACGGAACGCCGTACACCGCCCCTCTGTTGTCTGCTGCCCTTCCTCATTCGTACACCGTCTGGATCTGCGTTCTGCCCGTGACCGGAAAGACCGTCAGCCTGTAGGTCTTGCCCGAACCTTCCAGCAGGATCTCGCCTGCGCCGCCGGTGCAGGCACCGGTCTCACGGTCAAACCGCCACTCGTGATAGGTACCGGTGCTGTCACTCTGCAGAAGCTTCCCGTTTGCTGCCATGATCCGCAGGGAATTGGAGCTTCCCAGGGACTTTCTGTCAAACTCGGACCAGGCAGGATCTTTCTTCTGCTCCGTATCCATCGTGCGCTCCACCGCGATGACCCAGTCATGGCCTTCCTGCATCAGGCGGGCACGGAAAATGCCGGGTCTGATCTGCTGCGAATTCTGCGCAAGCAGCAGTTCATCCGCGATCTCTCTCGTGCGCCGTTCCGTGATCTTGGCACGGTAGGAACCCATTCCCATAACGGTGATACCCGTCATCGTCATGATAACGGAGATCACCACGAGCAGCTCGATCAGGGAAAAGCCCGCCTCTCCCCGCGCCGCCTTCTTATCCGATCCTGCGCCAGTTGCCAACACGCACCACCTCATTCAGAGGGATCCGTCCCTGGTCCGGGATCCGCAGCGTGAGATCGCATATGATCTGCGCCTGGGAATCCCGCTCGTAATTGATCAGTGTCATCTCCACATCTTTCAGGAGCAGTTCGCCCGCCGTTCCCAGCTCGATATCGCCCACGGTCACGGTGATCTCCTCCGTCCTGTCCTGCACCGTTCCGGCATGCCCGGCGACAGGGATCGTCGCGGAAAGTTCCGCCAGATACTCACCGGCACTTTTGCCGGCCGCCTCCCGTCTGCTCGCCATCTTCGCCGCATTCTCCGGCAGGAGCACATTGACGTCATGGATCCCCATGCGGCTGTCCAGCAGCATAACACGCCAGTCCCTGCCCTGCGAGGCACCGGCGGCAACTTCCATCATATCCCGGGACAGGCCGGCACGGATCTCTTCCTCCGCCATCTCCAGGCGGTAAAATGTCTTGTCCGCCAGACGGTTCGCCGCGCGTACGCGCATACTCATGAGAGCAGCACTCATGGCCATAAACCCGAGCACCGTTCCCATGGCCGTGACTGTCATCACCAGCACAAAAGTCTGACCGGCACGGCTTCTCAGCCGTTTCCGACATTTTTGAAAAAAGGCCCTCACAGACCGCCTCCGATCAGACGCGCCGTGGTGAGCCTTAACTGTTCCGGGCCGTTCGTTGCCTTCCGGCTCTCGATCCGGTAGACGACCACATCCATCCGCACCAGTGTCCCTCTCTCCGGGATCACCCCGTTCACGGGTGCCGTCTGCCATCTGTTATACGAAGTGACAAGAGCGCTCCCCTTGGCGGCGATGACGCGTCCTTTGTCACTGTAGGGGGTGGGATCGATCTCGACCCGCACACCGTATTGCTTGCCGAAACTCACGACCGGGCCGCGGCCGTTTCCGACATCATTATAGATGAGGGCCACGCGGCTGCCGTCCTGCTCGATGCGCCAGGCGATGTCATCCAGCATATACGTGCCGTTGCGTCCCGCATTGCCGCTCAGCAGTTCCTCCGTGAACGGAGCCGCTTTCATGCTCTCCATGGTGGTCTGTGCAAAAGTCTGTATCTTCTGCTCCGTGGACACCCTGGCATTCAGGCGTCTGGCCACGATGAAAGACTGCAGCAGGATCGCCGTCATCACGCTCATGAGGGCAACGGAAACCAGCAGTTCCACCATGGAAAAGCCGGCCGTGTTTCTGTCCCTGCGCGGCCGCTCCTTACCGGAGACTGTTGCGTATGCCCGAAGAAGTGCCGTTGTCCGCCGTGCCGCCCGCATTGTTCTCCGTCTGCTCCTGCGCGTAGGTCCCGTCCTGCGTGTTCTCCTGCTCCGTATCTCCGGCGTATTGATCGTCCGTACCGGGTTCCGTATCTCCGACGTAAACGGTCTCCCCGCCGCCGAATGTCACGTTGCCTGCGCCGCTGTATGAATCCTGTGCGGTATTGGTCCCGTAACCGCTGCCCGACGGATAATAATCCTGCAGGGTGGCGGAAGCCGCCTCCCCGATCCTGAGATCGATGCCGGAGTAAAAGATATTGTCGCCGCCGGTCTCGACCTCCGTAGTCATCTCCGTCCCCTCCCGGTCATCGCCGGTCACGGCATACTGGCTGATCGTCACATTGGCATCCACCATGGATTCCGCGGAATCATAATCGGCACTCACCGACTCGATCACGACACAGCCGTTGGTCTCCTCGATATAGGCAATGAACCGTTTCCATTCCTCATAGGAGAGCTGCATCGGAAACTGGATCGTGCTGCGCACCAGGGAATAACTCTCCCGGTTGCCTGCAGCGAGATAATGGAAGCGGTAGAGCACCTCCGGCTCCGTGTAGCTGGCCGATGCGATCCGGATCCCGAATTCGTCCTCGATCCCCTTGAGGAACAGGATCTGGTTGTTCTGTGTGATCCTGGTGGGGTAGAGAGCCGTCATCGCCTCATAGTCGGCGTCAAAGATCACGGTCTGGTTCTCGTAATCCGCACGGGAGTCTTCGATCTTCCTGCGGCGTTCATACTCGTTCTCCAGCTCCGTTTTCTTCTCGATGAGCTTCTGGACGGATTCCCGGATCCTGCCTCCCGCAACCAGTCCGGAGAACAGGAGCATGGCGAGAGACGCAGCGATCGCAAGCAGCAGACGGACCCTTGAAATATGCTTCATTGTCCTGCCTCCTCTGTGACCGTCATCTCGTAATCCCGTTTCTCACGATTGGTCAGCATGCAGGAAACCGAGCAGGCCACCGTTTCGGAATTGCCTTCATAATAACTGGTCAATGCGCTGGCTTCCACCTCGGAGATATTCTCGATCCCTTCCAGCGCCCTTAAGAAAGCGGCTATGACGTCCTTGCCGGTCGCAAGCACCGTCATGGAGATCTCCCCCTCATCGATCGTGAAATTCTCAATTGCAAGCCCCTTAGGCCGCGCTTCCTCCAGATCCCGGATGAACACGGAGAGGCCGTCATTATGCGAGGCGGTGAGTCCTTTCACATTACGCACATCATCGCCGCGGAGTTTTGCTTCCTCATAGGAGGCGAGCAGCGCGTCCGCATCCTTCAGTGCGGAAACGGATTTCTCCAGTTTTTCCACTTCCTTCTTCATGGTGAAATACTGGATCGTCGGCACGGAGATCAGTGCCGCGCTGCCGATCGCCGCGGCGGCGAGGATCGCGCGGTACACCTTTTTCCCGCTGCGCTCCTCTCTGGCCTTGGACAGCTCCTGAGAGAGGAAACCGACCGGTGCGATGACCGCGCCGTAGTTGTCCAGATAACGCATGGCCTGCTCTCTGACGGCGGCCGCGCGCGGAATGGAAACACCCCTGAGCTGTGTGAGAGAGGTAACGGGAACAGTCAGCTGTGCTTCCAGCAGTTCCCTGACGCCCTTGTAATAGACGGCATCACCCATGAGCAGGACCTGCTCCACGGGCTGCATACCGCGGTTTCTCGTATAATAGATCATGGTGCGGCGGATCATGTCCACCGCGAAATGAAGCGGTTCGGCGATCGGATCGCCGGCCGGCAGATCCTCGCTGATGAGTTCCGTACGGCGCAGCATCTCGTCCGCACGCTCCGCACTGACCCAGCGTTCTCTGGCCACGATATCCACGATCTGATCCATGCCGAAATCGATGTTACGCTGCATGATCATATCGCCGCTGTCAAAGAAAGTGAGCGCCGTATGGTCACCGGAGATATCCACGGTCAGCGTGGGTTCGCGTCCCACCTGCATCTGTGCCAGCCGGAATACGCTGTTGCCGATGAAATCGATGGACTCCACACGGATGTGCAGATACTGGGCGGTCTCGTAGAGCGATCTCACCATCTCATTGGGAGCGGCGATCGCCATCACGCGGACCTCGCCGCGCTCTTTTTTCTTCCTGCCCCCCTCGGAATCCCCGTTTTCTGCCGCCTCCTGCGCCAGACGTTTCTTCTCTGCCCGGGTGAGACGCTTTTTCTTCTTCTTTTTCTTTTTCCGCGCGGCTTTCCCGGACTGCTCCTCTTCTCCGAAAGAGGTCAGCTCCACATCCGCGTCGTTTTCCAGTTCCACCGCGGGCTGCGGCGGCTCCGCATCCGGCGCTGCCGCGTCTTTGGCAACGGCACGCTCCTCATTTTTGCGGACCGCGGCGATGCGGTAGAAACCGATGACGTAATCTTCCAGATTGATCGGGAAATACTCGCCGGCGTTGGTCGCAACGATCTGCCGGATCCGCGCATCCCCGACATCCGGCAGGACCACTTCCCTGGTCATGAGCTTATCTGCGGGAAGGGTGAAGATCGCTTCTCTGGCATGGATCCCCGCGCTGTTTAACTGGAGTTTCAGGAATCCCGCAAAGGCTTCCGGATCCTTGACAAGGCTCCCGTCCACCATCTCGGCCGGGCATTCCTTCTCCAGAACGCGGCGCACACGGGTTCCCGTCCTGCTCCGGTTGAGCAGGGCCACACGCAGGATATTACTGTTGATGACGATGGATATCAACTCCGACATCTTGTTCCTCTGTGTCTGTGAGTTAGTTATCTATGGTAACAAATGCGGGCAATATGCCGCCGATGTACTCACTGCCGGCGCAGTGATCCGCATCTCCCGCCCAGACAGCGTATTTTATCGCACGGATCCCCGTCTCCGGATCAATGGTCTCCGTGATGTACAGCATGATCTCATACGAAACTCCGCGTCCCTGTGCGGCCGCGGAAGTCAGCTTCGGCGCTGTGGGGATATAGTCCCGCACGGCGTCGGCAAATGCGTCATCCTGCAAAAAAAACGCCGACGCCGCGATGGGGGCGGAATAGATCCCCTTTTTCTCCAATCCGCTCTTTACCGCGTCATAGGCGACCTCATCATACAGCGCACCGCCAAGGGCGCTGTACAGCATCTCTATACTCTGTGTATCGCGGCGTTCCCGTCCCTTCTCCACATAACGCATGAGAGCAGGGGTTATCGCCCCCGTCATCATCACCATGATGGAGACGGAGATGATCAGCTCCACCAGGGAAAAACCGGCATTTCTACGGGGGACAGTCTTACTTGTCACCGCCGTTTCCATCATCATCGGCCGCACGGTCCGTCTCGGGCATCTCGAACTTGTTGCCCTTGCTGTCTGCGATGACACGCTGTTCGTTCTTGGCCCCTGTCCGGGCGATCCATACCTTGAGCTGTCCGTTGAGATAGGAGAACCGGATCACCTTACCCTTGGTACGGTTGGATACGAGCACCGGCATCCGGTCTCCCATGACCGCCTGGTACTCAATGGTAAACGCGTCGGTCGGACCGGTCTGGTAGAGATTGTCCGTGGAGACCACGGCACCGTCGCCGCTCTCGATATCCACGGCGCCGTAACGCCAGGTCACCTTACCGCCGCTCTCCGCGATCTGTTCCATGAAGGAATCGTATGCATCCTCGTCCGTCAGCGCCGCGTTGATCCCCTCATAGATGGAATCCAGCGTCTGCATATCCCGGACCTCTCTGGCTCTGTCGACATAACGGATGATCGTGGGGGTGATCAGTCCCACCAGCACGACCATGATCGTGATCGCGATCAGCAGCTCTATGAGAGAAAAACCGGATCCTTGTTTTCGTTTCATGTTTCCTCTCCTCAGGAATACAATACACCAACCTTCATTTTAACACAGAAACATACTGTCGTAAAGTTGAATTCTAATTATCGTTATAACGCATCAATATTCGTGTACAGCGAGATCATCGGCGAGAAGACCGCCGCGATGATCCCGATGACGATGAGCGCCATGACGACGATGATCACGGGCTCCAGTGCGGCAGCCGCACTCTCGGTGGCTGCGGTGACCTCGTCTTCATAGTAATCCGCCGCCTTCTCCAGCATCACATCGATGGAGCCGGTCTCTTCACCGACGCTGATCATATTGCAGATCATCGCGGGGAACAAGCCGCTCTCCTCGAGCGGGCCGGACAGATGAGATCCGCGCGTCACCTCGTCCTCCGCACTCCTTAAGCACTGTCTGTAGATCTCGTTGCCCAGCGTCTCCGCCGTTACGGCCAGCGCGCGGATGATCGGCATGCCGGCCCCCAGGAGTGTGCTCAGATTCCTGCAGAACTGCGCACAGGAGGTCTTCCTGTTCAGCGTCCCGATGACCGGGAGCTTCAGTTTCATACGGTCGATCCGTGTCCGGCCGGCCGGGGTGGCCGCATAGGACTTGAAGCCGATGACAGCCGCTGCGATGAGGAGCACGAGGATCCACCAGAACCGGGAGAATGCCCTGCTCAGATCCACCAGTGCGCGGGTCACAGCGGGCATCTCCGTCCCCATCTGGTCGAACATATCCGCGTACATGGGGACGATCTTGGTCAGCATGATCACGATGACCGCCACGGCGACCGCGGCGAGGATCGAGGGATAGACCATGGCCTTGGCCACAACGCCGCGCAGTTTCTCGGCCTTTTCGTAATGGATCGCCATGCGGTCAAAGGCCACCTCCAGTTTTCCGGCCTCCTCGCCCGCTCCCACCAGGGAAGCAAACATCGGATTGAACACCTTGCTCTGCCTGTGCATGCCTTCCGAGAGCGTGCCGCCCTTTTCCACCGTGAGCCTGAGCTCCCTGAGCGCGTCCTTGAGTGCACCGTTTTCCGCCTGCTCCTCCAGCATGGAAAGCGCCCGCACGATACTGACACCGGCCGAGGAGAGCGTCACGAACTGTCTGCAGAAGACGCTCATCTCCCGGGCGGATACGCCGGGCTTCAGAAAAGAGAGATCGATCTTGCCCTCAAAGCGTCCGGTCTCCTCCACGGCGATGACCGTATTGCCCGTGCTCTTTAAGAGTTCGATCGCCGACCCCTTGTCCGTGGCGGGGATGGAGCCTGTCTTGTTTTTTCCTTCGGGTGTGATCACCCGGTATTTGAAATTAGCCATTTATTCCTCGTATGCGATCTTTCTGAGTTCATCCATGGAGGTGATCCCTTCCCTGACCAGGCGCATGGCCTGTTCCTGCAGGGTGGTCATTCCCTCGGACAGTGCGATCTCCTTGATCCTGGAGCTGGGCTCCATCTTGGCGATAGCCGTATGGATCCTGGGAGAAGAAGGCATCATCTCATAGACGGCGATCCGTCCGAAATAGCCGGTATGACTGCAGCGCTGGCAGCCCACCGGCTCGCTGATCTTAAGCGGCGTCCCCTCCGCCACACCGAGTTCCTCCCGTTCCTCCGGAGTCGCTTCACGCTCTCTCTTGCAGGTGCACAGCCGCCTCACGAGACGCTGCGCCACGACGCCGACCAGCGCATCCGCGATGAGATAGGGCTCCACGCCCATGTTCATCAGACGCGCCACGGATGCCTCCGTGCTGTTGGTATGCAGGGTCGATACGACCAGATGTCCCGTGATGGATGCCTGAATGGCGATCTCCGCGGTTTCCGTGTCACGGATCTCGCCGATCATGATGATATCGGGATCCTGACGGAGGATCGCGCGCAGGGCTCCCGCAAAACTCATGTCGATCTTGGGATTGACCTGCACCTGATTGACACCGTCGACATTGGCTTCCACCGGGTCCTCAACCGTCACGATGTTCACATTTTCCTTGTTCAGCTGGGACAGCGCCGTGTAGAGCGTCGTGGATTTACCGCTCCCCGTAGGTCCCGTCACCAGGATGATCCCGTGGCGGTGGGCCAGCATGTCATCAAACTTGGCCAGATCATCACCCTCGAGTCCCAGTTCCCTCTTGTCCCTGGTCAGGCTCTCCTTGTTGTTGAAACGCATGACCAGCTTCTCTCCGTATACCGTGGGGATGGAGGAGACACGGACATCATATTCCACGTGGTCCACGACGAGCGTGGTGCGGCCGTCCTGGGGCTTGCGCTTCTCGGAAATGTCCATGCCCGAGATGATCTTCACACGAGCGGTGATGGCCGCCTGGATCGTGGCGTCATGCTTCATGGCCTCGATGAGGTCGCCGTCCACACGGAAGCGGATCCGGATCCCGTCTCTCGTCGGCTCGAAATGAATATCACTGGCACGCTGGTGGACCGCCTGTTCCATGATGGAGCGCACCATGATGACGATCGGGGAATTGTCGGTCTCCGCCTGCTCCTCTCTGCGGTCGTTCTTATCCTCCTGGGCCTCCTCTTCGCCGAACTCCTTTTTATACCGCTCGGCGACCTGCATCACGGACTGTCTGCCGAAATACCGGTCGATCTCGTAGGCGATCTGGGAGCTGGTGGAAAGCACCGGCTGCACTCTGCGGTTGGTGATGATAGAGATGTCGTCCATGGCGATGAAGTCCATGGGATCCGACATGGCGACCAGCAGGATATTCGGATTGCTCTTGTCGAAGCCGATCGGGATCAGATTGTACTGCTTGGCGATGGTCTCGTTGATGAGATAGACGGCTTCCTTGTCCAGCTTGATATTGCGCAGTTCCACATAATCGATATGCAGCTGCTCCGTCAGGATATCGACCATCTTCTGCTCGGAGACAAAGCCCATGCTGATGAGCGTTTCTCCCAGCTTGGTACCACGCTTTTTCTGTTCCTTCAGCGCGGTTTCGAGCTGTTCGGCGGTGATCACCTGGTTCTGCACCAGCACATCGCCCAGACGGATCCTTGTTCTCGAGATCATATCGTCCCCTCTTTCTGCCTGCCGGCCTTAATCCAGATAATCCTTGAGCTTTCTGGAACGGCTGGGATGTCTGAGCTTGCGCAGCGCCTTTGCCTCGATCTGGCGGATGCGCTCTCTGGTGACGTTGAATTCACGTCCCACTTCTTCCAGCGTGCGGGCCCTTCCGTCATCCAGACCGAAGCGCAGACGAAGTACCTTCTGCTCTCTCTCCGTGAGCGTTCCCAGCACCTCCACGAGCTGTTCCTTGAGCAGTGTGAAGGCCGCCGCGTCCGCAGGGACCGGCACATGATCATCCTGGATGAAGTCACCGAGATGGCTGTCCTCCTCTTCACCGATCGGTGTCTCTAGGGAGACCGGCTCCTGGGAGATCTTCAGGATCTCACGAACCCGCTCCACGGGCATGTTCATCTTCTCCGCGATCTCATCGGGCGTGGGTTCGCGTCCGAGCTCCTGCAGGAGCTGTCTGCTGATGCGGATCAGTTTGTTGATCGTCTCCACCATATGGACCGGGATCCGGATCGTCCGGGCCTGGTCGGCAATGGCGCGGGTGATGGCCTGCCGGATCCACCAGGTGGCGTAGGTGGAGAACTTGAAGCCCTTGCGGAAATCAAATTTCTCCACAGCCTTGATGAGGCCGAGATTGCCCTCCTGTATCAGATCCAGGAAGAGCATGCCGCGCCCGACATAGCGCTTGGCGATGCTGACCACCAGGCGCAGATTGGCCTCCGCCAGACGGTTTTTCGCCTCCTCCCCCGCGGCGATGGGCGCCTTGAGGGCCGCTTTCTCCTTGGGGGTCAGTTTCTTCTTGTGCTTATCCTGTTCGAGGAGCTTCTTCGAGTTCTCGATGAGGCTCTCCAGCCGCTCCTTCTCCGCGAGGACTTCCTCACTGTCGCCGTTCTTCTTCTCCAGCGCCTTGAGTTCCTTCTGGTAGCCGCGGATGCGGTCCTGCACATTTTTGCGGCCGTCTTCGGTCATCTTTGTGCGGTCATCCCTGAGCTTCTTCTCCGCGATGATCCCCTCTTCCATCTGCTTCGCCAGGGCGATCTCTTCTTCCGCGGACAACAACGGCACTTTTCCGATCTCCTTGAGGTACATGCGGACCGGATCCTCAATGGCGACGCTCTCCGGGACGGAGAGGTCGATGTTCTCCACATCCACCTCTTCCTCTTCCTCGATGATGATCTCGTCATCCTCGGGCAGATCATCGATATTGTCATCCGTGCGCAGCACATCGATGCCCTCGGATTCCATGATCTCCAGCACACGCTCGAAGTGCTCGTCATCCAGACCTGCGTCTACGAGATAATCCTTGATCTCGTTATACTCCAGGACGTTTTTCTTCTTCTTGGCGATCGCGAGGAGCTCCGTGATCTTCTTACGGAGCCGCTGCTGATGGGCCTCATCCATCTCATGGGCGTTTTCGTCCCCGTCCGTGGCAAAGAGGAACTCATCCTCCTCCCATGCGATCGCGCTCTTGCCGTCTTCCGTATCAAGCTCATCATCCCGCAGCGCCTGCTCGATCTCCTGCTCGGTGACATCGGGCTCTTTCTTCTTCCCGGAGGTCTTTCCTTTGGGCGTCTTTCCGTTCTTCTCCTGCCCTGCGAGCAGGGCGGCGCGCTTCTCCGCGGACTTCTTGGCGGCGCCGGACAGCACACCCTTCTGTGCCGCGGCTGCCGCTCCGTAAAGTTTCTTTCCGGAGGACGCGGTCTTCCCGCTGCCCTGCGACGCGAGCTTGGCCGCACGTTCCTCGGCGGATTTCTTGGCGGCGCCGAACAGCACACCAGCATGCGCGGCTGCTGCCGCTCCATAGAGTTTCTTTCCGGATCCGGCATCCGTCTTTACGGCGGAAGCCGCTCCGCTTTTTTTCTGCGAAGCCTTCGCGGCGGTCTTTTCTCCTTTTTTCTGCCCTGCGGCGATCTTGGCGGCCCGTTCCTCCGCGGACTTCTTGGCGGCGCCGAAGAGCACACCCTTCTGTGCCGCGGCTGCCGCTCCGTAGAGCTTCTTCTCCGGCTTAGCCGGTGTCTTCGCGGGTGTCTTGGCGGTCTGCTTCGGTGCGGTCTTCGCCGTGCTCTTTGCCGGCGCCTTCGCGGGTGTCTTCGCGGCCTGCTTCGGCGCGGTCTTCGCCGTGCTCTTTGCCGGCGCCTTCGCGGGTGTCTTCACCGCCGTCTTTGCGGCCTGCTTCGGCGCGGCCTTCGCCGTGCTCTTCGCCGGTGCCTTTTCCGGTGTCTTCGCAGCTGTCTTTGCGGCCTGCTTCGGCGCGGTCTTCGCCGTGCTCTTCGCCGGTGCCTTCGCAGACGTCTTCGCGGCTGTCTTTGCGGCCTGCTTCGGCACGGCCTTTGCCGGTGCCTTCGCGGCTGTCTTTGCAGTCTGCTTCGGCGCGGCCTTCGCCGTGCTATTTGCCGGTGCCTTTGCGGGCGTCTTCGCAGATGTCTTTGCGGTCTGCTTTGCCGGCGCCTTTGCCGCCGTCTTTACTGCCTGCTTCTTTTCTGTCTTCCTGTTCTCTGCTTTCTTAGCCACTTCAACCCTCCTGTAACTTGATATGCAGATCCTTTAAGGCATCGATCTTCTTCCGTCCCTCCACAGCGATCCGGAAATAGTCCGGCGTCGCGGGATCAAGCGCGGCCTGTTCCTGTTCCATGGCCCGTCTTTTGATCTCGCGGACCAGATGCGAAAGGGCCTGTTCCCTTTGCGCCGTGGTCTCGCCTCTGTCAAAAGGAGTATCCAAGATCGCGGTCACTCTGCTCTGCTCCTCTTCGGGGAAACTGCCCACGACAGCCGCCGGCTTGAGCTGTCCCTCGCGGATCATGCCAAAGAGCTGTTCCGCCACGCGCCGGCACATCTCATCGTTGAAATCCTCCGGGGACAGATACCGTTCCACTGCGGGAAGCAATGCCGGCTCCTCGGTGAGCCAGGTGAGAAGCATCCTCTGCGGCGCGCTCTTTTTCAGTTCCTCTTCCTCCGCAGCCGTTGCTGCATCCTGCCGCCTCTGCTCCCGTCTGACCGTCACCGCCGGTGCGCGGATCCCCTCCTGTGATGCGATATCGGAGACCAGGTGTCTCAGGTCGTCCTGTGACACGCCGTAGCGGGAAGCCGTCGCTGCGAGATAATTCTCCCGCTCGATCGGTTCGGTGAAGACGCACAGTTTCTTCGCCGCCTCCCGGATGAAGCGGGTCCGCCCGCCCGGGTCGTTCAGATCGTAGGCGCGCTCCGCGACCTTTAATTCAAAGAAAAAGGAGTCAAGCGCTTTCTTCAGGCGGTTGCCGAACTCTTCCGCGCCTTCCGCCCTGATGAATTCATCCGGATCCTTGTACGGTGTCAGATCCAGCACCCGGCCGCGCAGACCGGCTTCCCTGAGGATCCCGATCGCCCGCAGGGCCGCCTTGATCCCCGCCTCATCGCTGTCATAGGAGAGGATGACTTCCTCCGTGTAGCGTTTCAGGAGATTCGCCTGCATGGATGTGAACGCCGTGCCGAGAGAAGCCATAGCCTGTGTGAACCCCGCCTGATGCATGGCGATGACATCCATATATCCCTCGCACAGGATCACATGTCCCGCGCGCGCGTTCTTTGCGTAATTCAGCCCGTAGAGATTACGTCCCTTGTCAAAGACCGGTGTCTCCGGGGAATTGAGATACTTGGGCTTCCCTTCCCCCATCACACGGCCGCCGAATCCGATCACCCGGTTCGACGCGTCCATGATCGGGAACATCACGCGGTTCCAGAATTTGTCATAAGCCCCGCGCTTCTCGTCATGCGCGGCCAGTCCCGCCTCGATGATCTGCGCGTCGGTGTATCCCTGTCCCCTGAGATGGGCAAGCAGCTTGTTTCCGCCCATATCCGCAAAGCCCAGCCCGAAATGCCTGATGGTCTCATTCGTGAGACCGCGGTTCTGAAAATACTCCAGACCGCGCTTCCCGTTGTCCTGATAGAGCTGATGATAGTAAAACGATGCGGCGGCTTTGTTGATGGCGAGCAATGTCTGCTTCCTGTCCCTCACCTGCTTCGCCGCAGGGGAATCGTCCTCCTCCGGCACCTGCATGCCGGCACGCTCCGCCAGGCTGCGCACGGCCTCCGGAAAAGTCATATTCTCGTATTCTCTGACAAACTTGAAGACATCTCCTCCCGCACCGCACCCGAAGCAGTGGAAGATCTGCTTCCCCGCGTGTACGGAAAAAGAAGCCGTCTTCTCATTGTGGAAGGGGCAGAGCCCGAAATAATTGGCGCCCCGCTTCTCCAGATGCACATACTGTCCCACGACATCCACGATGTCGCTGCGGGAACGCACCTCTTCAACAAAATCGTCGCTATAGATCATCTCAATACACCGCCCATGATTTCGGGATGAACAGTTCGTTGTACCGGGCAATGGCATACCGGTCCGTCATGGAACTGATATGATCCAGGACCGCGCGGTCCACGGAGGTCCCTGACGCGATCATGCGCTGCTGGAGTCCCGGCAGCTGTTCCGGATGGTCACAGTAATGCGCGTAAAGCGCCTGCAGCAGTTCCGTGGCTTTGCCCTCCTCTCCCTTGGCGACCGGATTGGTATAGACCCGGTCAAACATGAATTTCCTCAGTCCGTGCATCGCCTCCTCGACCTCGGGAGACATGCGGATCGTATCACTGTCCGCGCTGGCCACGATGATATCATGGATAAAGGTGTCCAGCCATTCGCCGTTGGTCCGCCCGATGACCGCGGCCAGTTCCTCCGGCAGTTCCTCCTCGCGCACGATCCCGCCGCGGAGCGCATCGTCCATATCGTGATAGATATAGGCGATCTTGTCCGAGAGGCGTACGATCTGCCCCTCCGGCGTCGACGGCATGAGCGAGAGCTGATGGTTCAGGATCCCGTCCCGTACCTCCTTCGTCAGGTTAAGGCCCTCTCCGTCCTTCTCCAGGACCTCCACGATGCGCAGGCTCTGCTCATTGTGTCTGAAGCCCAGAGGACTCACGGCGGCCAGTGCCCTTTCCCCCGCGTGACCGAAAGGTGTATGCCCCAGATCATGGCCGAACGCGATCGCTTCCGCCAGATCCTCGTTGAGGCGCAGCGCCCTCGCGATCGTGCGCGCATTCTGCGACACCTCGAGCGTATGCGTCATCCTCGTCCGGTAGTGATCCCCGTCCGGCGTGAGGAAGACCTGCGTCTTATCCTTGAGCCGCCGGAAGGATTTGGAATAAAGGATCCGGTCCCTGTCCCGCTGGAAGCAGGGCCGCAGATCGCAGGGATCCTCCTGCCTCTCCCTCCCCGCGGAATGAGCGGAAAGCGTGGCGTGGGGACTCAGGATCTCCGCTTCTCTTTTCTCCAGACTCTCTCTGATCTTCATGCGAAAAAGAACCTCACACTGTACTATTCCGTGTGAGGTTCCGATTTCCTTTAATACCGTATGTTATTTTTATCCGTGTTCAGCCGCCGTCTGTCCAGGGCGTCTCAAGTGCCGCCTTCCAGCGTTCCTCTTCCGCTGTATAACGATCGTTCAGCCATTTGACCGCATTGGTCATCCCTTCTTCCGTAAAGGGAAACCGTTCGGAAACACGCTGATCCTCCGCCGTCCGCGCATAGGCATAGGGTTCCGGCCACACCGTGGCGAGCAGCTCCAGTCCGTCAGGGGCCTCATGCGGCTCCAGGCACCGCAGCGGATCGGCTGCGAGTCGGTAGCGCATTCCTTTGTAGGATCCGAAATAGGCCTCACCGTAGCGGTAATGATTAAGCCCGAACAGTTCCTTTTCTTCGATCATCGTCTGCGGCCCGCGGGTCAGAACTCGATCTTGCCGGTATCCCGGTGGTTGATCACATAGTAGGCGCACCTGTCGCTCGGCTTGATATAGATCTGGACTTCCCTGATATCTCCCGGGGTATGTCCTTCCGCCAGATAAGCCTCGCGGACACGCCCGACCATATCCTCTGTCTTGATCTCGTAATCCCCGTACTGGATGAAGATCTCGCTCTTCGATGTAAGCTCCGCGACCTTATCCGTGATGCCCTTTCCTGCCTTTTTGGCGCTCGCAGCCGCCTTGCCGGCCTGCTTCTTCACGCTGTCTGCCGCGGGTCTGGTGCGCTTCTGCACTTCCTTCACCACCGGAGCCGCCTTTTTCTTCGCCTCCTCGATCACGGGAGCTGCCTTCTTCTTCGCGTTTTCGATGACGGGTTCCGCCTTCTTTTTCGCATCGTCAATGGCGGGCCCGACCTTTTTCTTCGCGTCGCTGATGGCCGGTCCGACCTTCTTCTTTGCCTCATCGATCACGGGTCCTGCCTTCTTCTTTGCTTCCTCGATCACGGGTCCCGCCTTCTTCTTTGCTTCCTCGATCACAGGCTCCGCCTTCTTCTTCACATCGTCGATGGACTCCGTGATCTTCTTTACCGCATCATCCTTTGCAGACACCTGACTACCTCCTTTTCATGAATGTCCGGAGGTCAGGCCTTACGGCCTGACCCCCGGTCTGTTAGTTCTTCCGGCTGATCACCGGTTGTTTCTTCTTGCTGCCCTCCTGGCACGCTCGGCCTTCTTCCTCTTGAAGAATGCGAGGATCCAGGCCCAGAACCCTGCGAAGGAGGATCCGCTGAGTGCTCCGTAGGTCACCATCATGGCATCATCGCCCGTCTTGGCTCTTCTCGCATCCAGGACCTTGCCGACACGCTTTGCTCCGAGGACCGCTCTTCTGGCTCCCAGCACACCCGGGTCGACCGTAGGTGTAGGTGTCGGAGGCTCTCTGTCGATACCGATCGGAGGAGGCGTGACCGGCGGCGGAGGCGTTCCGGGCGGCGTGTTCACGATCGTCACATGGACATTGCCGTTACCGTCCGTATCGGTCGTGGTCTGGCCTTCATAGCCGTCGACCGCTTCCTCAGCCACTGTGTACTTATAGGCCTTGCCGTTCTCGTCGTATCTTGCCAGGTTACCGAAATCGAAGCTCCAGCTGCTGTCTGCGGAGACCACCTTAACGGTTCCGGGCACCTCGACGCCGTTACGCATGAGCACCACACGGATGCTGCCCGGACGGTTGCCCGCCGCGTTGTTGTTGTCGTTCCAGACCTTCTCGCCGTCGACGTGGATGCTCACCGGATCGTTCCTGACTTCGAGTTCCACAGGAACCGTGATGCCGCTCGTCGAATCGATCGTGAAGTTGATGTTGTCGCTCAGCTTCGCGTATCCGGTCGGAGCCTTGTCCTCGGTGAAGTAGTAGTCACCAAACTCGAGGTTCGTGAATTCGATGATACCGCTCGCAGGCGTCGTCTTGCTGCCCACCTTGGTGCCGCCGCTCTTGTAGAGCGTGAAGGTCGCTCCGGCAAGGGTTCCGCCGGTGTTGGTGTCCTTCTTGATCAGGCGCACGCTGCCCTTCGGCGTATGGCTGTTGGTGATGAAGAATCCGCTCGTCTGGTCGCCGGTCACACCCACCAGCTTGTAACCGCTCGGTACGTTAGGCTCCTTGACCTCGTAGGAGATCAGCTTGCCGTTCTCGTACATATCGAGGTTGGTCCAGGTGTAGGTCCAGTTGTTCGCGGCTTCCAGCGTCGCCTCGCTGGCCTTCTTGGAATTCTTGTAGAGCGCTACCTTGATGCTCTTCGGCCTCGTGCCGTCGGCGTCATTGTAGTCCTCCCAATCCTTCGTCACCGTGACGCTGGTCTTCTTGGGCGTGTAGCTGTTGTCGATGGTGAACAGGACATACTTATCGCCGTTCTCATCCACGACCTCGCTCTTGATCGCCGTCGCGTACTCGCTGACCGCATCCTCGGTCACGCTCCAGGTGATCAGCTTATCGCCTTCATACTTGTCGAGCTTCTCCCAGACGTAACTCCAGTTGCCCTTGGCATCCGGCTTCACCTCGACGGAATCGACCTTCTTGCCGTTCCTTAACAGGTTCAGCGTGATCTTGGCCGGACGCTTGCCGTCCTTGTTGTTCTCGTCGTTCCACACCTTCTTCGCGCCGATCTTGGTCAGCTGCTTGGTGTTGGTGACGATGAAGCCGTACAGATCCTGCGTGTCCTTGGTCACCGTCGTGACGTAGCCGGGGATATTGGTAGTCTCCTTGACCAGGTACTCGATCAGCTTGCCGTCCGCGGCATCCTTAGGTGAGTTGTACTTCGGCAGATCCTTGAAGGCGCCCTGCCAGTTGTTGCCCTTGTTGAGTTCGAGCGTGTAGGCCTTCATACCGGGATCCTTGGCCACCGTGAACTCGGTCTCGCCCGGCACTCTCTTATAGAGTGCGATCTCGATCCTGGAATCCTCTTCCTTGCCGTTGACCCAGACCTTCTTCACCGGGATGTCGACCACTTCGGTGTTCACGATACCGAAGCCCTTCTCCTGATCGGAGAGTTCCTCGGGCTTGATATCCTTCTCGAACTTAACCTCGACACGTTGTTTGTTCTTGGTCACTGCGATCGGGGTCTCGGTCACATTATACTCGTACTCGTTCATGTTCTCATCGTACATCGGCAGGTCTTCGAACACACCGTGCCATCCGGTGCTGCTGTCGAGTACCTCCGTCTTGTAGGTCACGCGCTCGTAATCTTTCCCGCTGTTCTTGACCCGGCGCCACAAGTCGAACCGGATCTCCACCTGCAGATCCTTATCGGCCACCCAGACCTTATCCACTATGGCATCGATGAGCGTGCTCACGTTGTTGAACTCGACCAGTACACCTTCCTTGACGATGGTGCCCTTGTCATTCTTGTTCGTGGTGCCCGTGCACTGGAAGCCGGTCTTCTCCTTCTCGGAGATGACATACGGGATGTTCGCCGGCAGACCGAGGATCGTGATGCTCTGATCCGCCTTCAGCGTGACCTGTGCCTTGCCCTTGACGAAGACCACCTTGTCCTCGCTGCCCTTCACATCGAAGGAGCCTTCCACTTCCTCAGGCAGCTCGATATCAAAGGTGAACAGCTCTTCCTTATCCTTGTTGCGCTTGGTGATGAGCTTCTTGGAGACCGTGAGCTCACCCTCATCTCTCTTGTTGGTCGCTTCGACGACCGCCGTCTCATCTTCCTTGATGGAGCCGGTCTCACCCTTCCAGGACACCGTCATGCCGTCCGGCGTGACCTCGGTCACCTTATAATAGAGACCCTTGGCAAGGCCATCGGCCAGCTTGTTCTCGCCGTCCTTGAGCATGAAGTCCGCCTTGCCGTCCTTGAAGGTCATCCCGCCGTAGGTGCCGTTCACGGCAGCCGCCTTGGTCATCTCCTTGTCGGTGAAGAGTTCGACCGTGAAGCTGTACTCCCTGGTCTTATCGGAAGGCAGCTT
>JAFXTJ010000046.1 GCA_017535945.1 Lachnospiraceae bacterium | reverse complement strand
TCCAGATCCATATTGGACTGACCGCTGGCGAACCACACTTCCCCGATGAGCACATCCCGGATCACGATGCTTTCACCGTGATCGTCCGTGATGGTGAGTTCATGCGGATCGCCGGAAGGCTCCATGGCGGGTAGGAACAGAGACCAGTCCCCTTTCTCACCGGCGGCCGCCGTCGCGCGCTTCTCCTGTGCCCCGCCGGACAGTACCGCCGTAACGGCCGCGCCCGGATCAGCCTCTCCCCACAGATGGACCGGCTTGCCGTGCTGCAGGATCATGTGGTCGGAGATCAGTCTTGAAACATGTAATCCGCTCATAAAAGCCCTTTCCTTTCCCGTTTACCGCTGTGCTCTCATATCCAGCTGGAAGCGTTTCGGTGATACCCCGATCTGATCGGAAAAACGCCTGGAGAAGCTGGAATAATTGTTGTACCCCACCATGAAGCATACCTCGTAGGGAGATATGTTCTTGCGCAGATAGATCTGCGCGAGTGCGATCTTTTTGGCATTGATATAGTGCTTCAGCGATCCGCCGGCCGCCTCCCGGAAGGAACGGCTTAAGTGATCGCTGCTGTAGTGAAGCGCTTCCGCCATGCCCGCGATGGTGATCTCCTCACACAAATGCTCTTCAATATAGGAAAAGATCCTGGATACCGTCTGCGGCATCCGGTTATCCTCGCTCTCCGGATGGTGTGCGGAAGCATAGCGGTTCCCCGTTATGAGGAATTCCGCCAGGAGCGACCGGGAAAGCATCTTCTGCCCGTAGCAGCCGTGCGACAGGCTTTCCTCCAGATCCCCGGCGATACGGACGAGCCGTTCGATCGCTTCCTCCGTCAGCCGGACATGATTCATATAACTGCAGGAGCCGCTCTTGAAAAAGGAAGCGAGATCCGTCTCCGCGTCCCCCATCTCCCTCAGGACTTCATAGCGCACGTTTACGACCACACGCTCATAGCTTTCGATATCCGTCAGATCGATGCCGTGAAAGGTCAGCGGACGGATAAAAAAGAGATCCCCCCTCTGCATCTGAAACTGTTCGGATTCGATCTGGATGCGCACATCGCCGGAAAGAAACAGCACCACTTCATAACCGTCATGATTGTGGAGCTTCTGGATGTCGGTCAGATCGATGCGCGCGCGCTTGTGCTCACAGATGATATCGCGGTCAATGACACTGTATGGGCAGTTCAGATCTTTCTTCATCGTGTAAGATCTCCCTCAGAAAAAGAAACGATCCCTGACATTTTGAAAGCATCAGGAACATGTCGGATTTTGCAATAAAAATATAGTATTCTGTGTATTTTTTGGAAAATATTACCTGTAAGATATGATATAGCATAAACAAATGCATTCCACAAGTACCTTTTTCAGTAACGAGGTGTTTACGGACCATCATGGCAAAGATCAACTTCGATAATCGATGTATGTTTGTCTATGAAACTCAGGCGTACCCGGGGGTCAACCGGGTTGCGTCCATGGTCCGCGACGATCTTTACCTGGTGACCGGATTTCATGCCGGCGAATATTCCAAAGACGATAAATGCAGGAATCTGGTCATTTTCGGAACAGTCGACCGAAGTGATTACCTCGCCCGGCTGGAGGAGCGCGGTATCATTGATCTCTCCCCGATCCGCGGCAAATGGGAGGTCTACAGTTTTCAGGTCATTGATGCTCCCCTGGAGGGTGTCGACCATGCGCTCGTGATCGCCGGAAGCGACAAGCGCGGTACGATCTACGGACTCTTCCATCTTTCCGAACTGCTCGGAGTTTCTCCTCTTGTCAACTGGAATCACGTCCGTCCGCGCAAAAAGAAAAATGTGTCCCTGACGGATGACGTCAATCTGATCTCCCGCGAACCCTCCGTGCGCTACCGCGGCTTCTTCATCAATGATGAATGGCCGGCCTTCGGCTACTGGGCCGAAAAGCATTTCGGCGGGATCAACGCGAAATGCTATGAGCGCATCTTTGAGCTTCTCTTAAGACTGAAAGGCAACTACCTCTGGCCGGCCATGTGGCATTCCAACTTCAGCATGGACGGTCCCGGTCTGGAGAGCGCCCGCCTCGCCGACGAATACGGTGTGGTGATGAGCACCTCGCACCACGAGCCCTGCATGCGCAGCGGAGAGGAATACTCTCTCCTGCGCGGCAGAAACTCCATTTACGGGGACGCGTGGAGCTTTATCGACAACCGGGAGGGGATCCTGCGCTTCTGGCGGGACGGCCTGCTGCGCAATAAGCCGTTTGAGAATGTCATCACGCTCGGTATGCGCGGTGAACGGGATTCCGCCATACTCGGCAGGGACGCTTCCGTGAAGGACAACATCGATCTGCTGCGCGATGTCCTGCGCACGCAGAATTCGCTCATCCGGGAGACTCTGTCCGGAGATCTCTCCCGGATCCCGCGTCAGATCGTCCTGTTCTCCGAGGTGGAGGAATTCTTTTACGGCGATGAGGAAACGGAAGGGCTGATGAATGACCCCGAACTTGAGGGTGTGACCCTCATGCTCTCGGACAACAACTGCGGTTACACCAGAACGCTGCCCACCGAAGAGATGCGGGATCACCCCGGCGGCTTCGGCATGTATTACCATATGGATATGCACGGCGGACCGCTCTCCTTCCAGTGGATCGGCGCGACCTATCTTCCCCGCGTATGGGAACAGATGACGCAGGCCTATGATTACGGCGTCCGGCAGATCTGGGTGGTCAACATCGGTGATATCGGCACACAGGAGCTCGGTCTCTCCTACTTCCTTGATCTGGCGTATGACATCGACCGCTGGGGCGGCGAAGATGCTTCCGTCACGGAGACCTATATGCGGGAATGGACGAAGAAGCAGTTCCCTTCCCTGGCCGCCTCCGCACAGGATAAGGTATGCAGTCTCATCTGGGACTACACCGGGCTTCTCGAGAAGAGAAAACATGAGATCATGAACGCGCACGTCTACCATCCGCTCCATTTTGACGAAGCGGAAAATGTGCTGTCCGTATCCGAGGCGATCCTCAGGGAAAGCGAAAAACTGAAGAAAAAGATCCCGGATGAGGATCTCTCCGCCTTTGTCTCGCTCCTGTACTACCCTGCCTGCGGCACCGCCAACCTGATGAAGATGTGGATCCTGACCGGCAGGAACCATCTCTACGCGGCCCAGAACAGGATCGAAGCGAACAGTCTGTCCGGGCAGATCGAGGCATGCATACAGGCCGACCGGGCGCTGATCGACGAATACGAAGCTGTGGATGGCGGATATTATGAAGGCTTCGGCCGCTCCGAACATGTCGGCTTCGTCAACTGGAACGACGAGGACAACCGTTTCCCCGTCACGCACATCGTCCATCCCGCCAACTATCCGCGGATGCTGGTCGCAAGGAAAGATGATGAGCACTACATGACAGGTCTCTACTGGTGCGATCATCCGCAGACCTGGCGCGAGTTCTTAAGGCCGGATACGGACACGATCGAATTCGACATCATGAACGCAAGTGATCAGCCCTTCCAGTGGAGGATCGAGACGGACTGCGCCTGGATGCACTTTTCCAGGACCTCCGGGACCTGCCGGATCCGCGAACGCATCACCCTCTCCATCGAACGCGCGGCGCTGCGCGGGCCCGTAAAGGGCGTATTCACGGTGGAACAGACAGGGATCACCCAGTGGATCGATGCAGGCAAAGCAACGGTCACCGTGGAGACGGCTCCGGACGAAAGCCTGCCCGGCTGCTTCATGGAGCATGAAGGCATTATCTGCATGGAAGCCGCGCATTTCGCGGATAAAAAAGATGTAAAGCGCGGCGCGTTCAAGATCCTCAGACCCTACGGCCGCAGCGGCAGCGCGATCAAGGTGTTTCCCTCCACGGCGGATTTTGTCAATGCCAAGGAGCGTCCGCGCGTGTCCTACCACTTCAGTGCGGAGGAACGGGGCGAATACCGCCTCATCTTTGATCTGGCCCCCACCACGCCGACAGGCTTTGATCCGGTCCAGTACCTGTGCTTCTCCGTTAACAGGGACAGGCCCGTATCTCTCAATACCGTACTCGATCCGGCCAGACCGTTCTACGGCAGTGCGCAGTGGATCAGGGAAGCAAGGGACAATGTCAAAAAGGCGGAAACACTCGTAACCTTAAAGAAGGGAAAGAACACGCTGCATTTTTACGGCATGAGCCCGTCGATCGTTCTGGAGCGGATCGTTCTTGTCAGGAAGGATGCGGAGCTCCCGGCATCCTATCTGGGACCGAAGGAAAGCTATATCCGGGCGGAAATATAAGTCAGTTGCTGCTGTCACGATCATACAAGGAGGACGGACAATGAAGGCAAAGGTCAAAGTGCCGAAGAAAAAAATGAAGTTCAGTGTCTACATGAAACGGTACTGGCAGTTGTATGCCATGCTCGCTCTTCCGCTCATCTATCTGTTCATATTCAAGTATCTGCCCATGGTCTATGTGCAGATCGCCTTTAAGAAGTACTCCATCGTGCAGAGCGTGTGGACGCTCCCGCTCGCCAAGAAGCACGGCTTTGAGTATTTTATCAAGGCTTTCAGCAACAACGATTTCCGCTATGCCCTGCGCAATACGCTGACGCTGAACCTGCTGGATCTGATCTTCGGCTTCCCTGCGCCGATCATCTTTGCACTGCTCTTAAACGAACTCTGCTTCCAGCGCTACAAGAAGGTCGTGCAGACCATTACCTATATGCCGCACTTCCTCTCCTGGGTCATCATCTACTCGCTGGCCCTGCAGCTTTTGACTCCGGAAACCGGCTTCATCAATATGCTGGTCGAGGCGCTGGGCGGCACCTCCATTCCGTTCCTCAACGAGCCCACACACTGGATCGGCAGCTACATCTCCTTCGGTATCTGGCAGAACTTCGGCTGGGGTTCCATCATCTATCTGGCCGCGATCTCCGGCATCAACCCGGAGCTCTATGAGGCAGCGGCCGTTGACGGAGCGGGACGCTTCCGCAAGATGTGGCATATCACGCTGCCCGGCATCAAACCCACGATCGTGGTGCTGCTGATCATGAATCTCGGTAACATTCTCGGCGGCGGCTTTGACAGACCTTTCGCCTTCCAGAACAACCTGGTCATGAAGGTCGCGGATGTCATCGCCACTTATGTCTACCGCGTCGGTATCAAGGGCCTGCAGTTCTCTCTGACCACGGCCGTCGGTCTCTTCCAGTCCGTGGTCGGTGTGTTCTTCCTGCTGATGGCCAACTGGCTCTCCCGTAAGCTCGGAGAGCGGGGCATCTGGTAAAGGAGGGCCGGGGATATGAAAGTCAAATCTAACGTTGATAAAACCTGGGATATCGTTTTTGTGGTCCTCTGCTTCCTGATCGCGGCGGTCTGTGTCATCCCGATGCTGCATCTGCTTGCCAAGTCGCTTTCCGGTACGGATTATCTGGTGCGACACGAGGTGTTCCTGATCCCCAAAGGGTTTAATTTTGACGCGTACGCAACCGTATTAAAGGATCCCAAATATGTCCGTGCCTTCTTCTGGACCGTTTTCCTGACCCTGATCTGCACGGTATTATCCCTTACGATGACGACGCTGTGCGCATTCCCTCTGATCTTTGAGAACCTGAGAGGCCGCAACGTGATCAATATCTTCATCACGATCACGATGTTCTTTAACGCAGGGACGATCCCCAACTACCTGCTCATGCAGAAACTGGGTCTGCTGAGTAATCCGCTGGTCCTGATCATCCCCGGCGTCATGAGCGTCTACAATATGATCATCATGCGCAGCTTCTTCTACGGCATACCGGACAGTCTGCGGGAATCCGCCGAAATAGACGGAGCCACCTTCTTCCAGATCCTGACGATCATTTATCTGCCGCTTAGCAAGCCTGTTCTCGCAACACTTGCCCTGTTCTACGCGGTAGGAAGATGGAACGGCTATTCGGATGCCCTGATGTACATGCGTGAAGAGAAATACTACACCCTGCAGCTTCTGCTCTACAATATCATCAACAATATCAACCAGGTGGAAGTTGCCACACAGGAGGGCTTCTCGAGCCCGGGTCTCGCAGCATCCCTGAAAGCTGCCATCGTCATGTTCTCCACCGTACCGATCCTCTGCGTGTATCCTTTCCTGCAGAAATACTTCATCGCAGGCGTCACGCTGGGAGCGGTCAAGGAGTAAAACCGGTAATATCCCGCAAGGGTTATTATAGTTGCTCATCAACACGAAGGGAGGTAACAATGAAAAAGAAAGTACTCTCAATCCTTTTGGCGTCAGCCATGGTCGTTTCCCTGGCAGCCTGCGGCGGTGCCCAGCCGGCACCGGCAGCCCCCACCGAGACACCCGCTGACAACTCTGCGGCAACAGAGGCTCCCAAGCAGGAAGCCAAGGCCGAGGAGGCACCCGCTGCCGAAGAGCAGCCCGCAAGTGAGCTTGTGGACGGCAAGTTTGCCGAGACCCGCAAGATCACTGTCGAGGTCTATGACCGCGGTAATGACGGCGGTTCCGACCCCGAGAACAACATGTACACCGAGTTCATCAAGAAGGGGATGCTGGAAGAGCACAACGTCGAGGTCACCTTTAAGAAGGTTCCCCGCTGGACCGAGGTTGACGACATCAACAACCTGCTGGCCGCCGGCGAGGCTCCGGACATCTGCGTGACCTACTCCTATCCCACGATCCTGACCTATGCGAACATGGGCGGTGTGATCGATCTCGCTCCCCTGCTTGACCAGTACAAGAGCGAGCTTCCCAACCTCTGGAACTGGCTGGGCGACGAGAACATCTACTGGGATAAGGATCCCAAGACCGGCACCGTATGGGCAGTCGAGGGCAGAAGATTCGAGCAGCAGAGGATCGTCACCTTTGTCCGTCAGGACTGGCTGGACAAGCTGGGTCTGCAGGCGCCTACCACCACGCAGGAATTTGAGGATATGCTTGTCGCGTTCAGAGACAACGCGGACACCCTGCTCGGCAAGGACGCGAAGAAGATGGTTCCGTTCTCCATCAGCAAGGACGTAGGCTGGAGAGCTGCCAACATCATCACCTCCTTCATGGATCCCTCCATCTCGGACAAGGATTACTACATCAACGGATTTGATGATCGTATGGTGACGGAGCCTCAGACCAAGGAGGCTGTGAGACTCCTCAACAAGTGGTACAACGACGGGCTCATGCGCAAGAACTTCTCGCTTGCTCCCGATGACACGGAAGAGGAAGACATGATCAAGGCCGGTTATGTCGGCGCCTTCCAGCACAACTGGGATATGCCTTTCCGTAACGGCGAGGACAGCTACAATTCCAACCTGGCCCGCAATGTCGGACCGGATGCGAAGTATGTTGCGGTCGATCCCTTCACGAACACCGCAGGCAAGCATGCAAAGTGGCTCTACAGCAGAGCCGGCGACCGCAAGAGCTTCTTCCCCATCACCAACCAGGAGCCTCTTGCTTCCCTGCTCTATCT
>JAFXTJ010000045.1 GCA_017535945.1 Lachnospiraceae bacterium | reverse complement strand
TCATCGGCTGCCCCAAGACGATCGACGGCGATCTGAAGAATGAGGACATTGAGGCTTCCTTTGGTTTCGATACCGCGACCAAGACGTATTCGGAGCTGATCGGCAACATCGAGAGAGATGCCAATTCCGCCAAGAAGTACTGGCACTTCATCAAGGTCATGGGCCGCAGCGCTTCCCATGTGGCGCTTGAGTGCGCGCTTGAGACGCAGCCCAACATCTGCCTGATCGGCGAGGAAGTGGCGGCGAAGAAGATGTCGCTTGCCCAGATCACCAATTACATCGCGGACGCGGTGGAGAAGCGCGGCAACAACGGCGAGAACTTCGGTGTGGCCATCATCCCAGAGGGTATCGTTGAGTTCGTTCCCGAGTTCTCCAAGCTGATCGCCGAGATCAACGAACTCCTCGCGGGCAGCAAGACCGATGAGTTCAATGCGCTTCCCGACTGGGACGCCAAATATGCGTTCATCAAGTCCGGTCTCACCGCCGAATCTTTTGCGGTGTTTGATATCCTGCCGCAGTTCGTGCAGCAGCAGCTCTTCCTGGAGAGAGATCCTCACGGCAATGTCCAGGTTTCGCTGATCGAGTCCGAGAAGCTGTTCTCCGAGATGGTGAAGAGCGAGCTTGCGAAGAGAAAAGCGGCCGGGACCTACAAGGGGAAATTCGGCGCGCAGCATCACTTCTTCGGATATGAAGGCAGATGCGCGTTCCCTTCCAACTTCGATGCCGACTATTGCTACTCCCTCGGCTACAACGCCTTCATGCTCATTCAGTACGGCTACACGGGATACCTTTCCAAGGTTTCCAACCTGTCCAAGCCCGCGGAGGAGTGGGTCGCAGGCGGCATGCCCATCACCAAGATGATGAACATGGAGAGGAGAAACGGCGAAGACAAGCCCGTTATCCGCAAGGCACTCGTGGAGCTTGACGGGAAGCCTTTCAAGTTCTTCGAGGCGAACAGAGACAAGTGGGCGGTGGAGACGAGCTTCACCTATCCCGGCGCGATCCAGTATTTCGGACCTTCCGAGGTATGTGATCTGACGACCCGGACGCTTGCTCTTGAGAAGGGCTGAGACAGACTGAAGTATATGCAGTGATCAGGAACCCCCGTCCGGAGCAGGAGCCCGGGCGGGAGTTTTTGTTCCGCAGACGCATGGGAAAGAGGATGGCCATGAGAGCTTATGAACGACTGCTGAAATATGCGGTGATCCACACGACGAGCGATGAAAGCGCGGACACGGTACCTTCCACTGCCCGTCAGTTCGATCTCGCGAATGTCCTGGCGGAGGAGATGAAGACGCTTGGGATCGCCGATGTCACCGTGGATGAGCACTGTTATGTCACGGGGCATCTCGCACCGACGCCCGGGTATGAGGAGAAGCCGCGGATCGGTTTCATCGCGCATATGGATACCGCGCCGGACTGCTCGGGGGAAGGTGTGAAGCCGCGGATCATCCCGGATTATGACGGAGCGGACATCACGCTCGGAAACGGACGGACGATCACCACGGCACAGTTCCCGCATCTTAAGACGCTCAAAGGCAGAACGCTGATCACGACCGATGGCACGACGCTTCTGGGAGCGGATGACAAGGCCGGGATCGCCGAGATCCTGACAATGGCGGAGACCATACGGGAAGAGAACATCCCGCACGGCGCGATCTCCGTCGCTTTCACGCCGGACGAGGAGATCGGACATGGCGCGGAACTGCTGGATCTGTCCGCATTCGGCGCGGATTTCGCCTACACCGTCGACGGCGGAGCGGAGAATGAGATCGAATATGAGAATTTCAACGCCGCCGGGGCTGTGTTTGAGATCACCGGTATCAGTGTCCATCCGGGCGATGCCAAAGGCCGCATGATCAACGCGGCGCTCATCGCCTGCGAGATCGCTTCCATGCTGCCGCAGGCCGAGACGCCGGCGCATACGGAGAAAAGGGAGGGCTTCTATCATCTCACGGATATCACCGGCGATGTGGAACACGCGAAGATCTCCTTCATCGTCCGTGACCATGATGCCGGTCTTTTTGAGGCAAAGCTCGCCTCCCTGCGTCTGATCGAAAAGGTGCTCAATGAAAAATACGGCGCCGGTACGGTCGCTCTCACGATCAAAGAGCAATACCGCAACATGATCGAAAAGATCCGTCCGCACATGCATATCGTGGATACGGCCAAAAACTGTATCGCCGCGAATTGTCCGGAGGTGGTCGACAAGCCGGTCCGCGGCGGGACCGACGGCGCCAGGCTTTCTTTCCGCGGCCTGCCCTGTCCGAATCTGGGAACCGGCGGCTACGCCTTCCACGGACCGTATGAGCACATTACCGCCGAAGGCATGGACACCGTTGTACGGATCCTGTGCGGGATCGTGCGCGCGTATGCGGAAGAGGGAAGATGAAGCGGAAGATCCTGCTGGAATGGCTGAAGATCGTGCTCGGCCTGCTGATATTTTCCTTTGGGGTGCATCTGACGATATTCGCCGATATCGGCCTGGCGCCGTGGGACTGTCTGGGCATGGGGATATCGTATCATACGCCGTTAAACTACGGCGTAGCGATGACGCTGATCGCGCTGGCCGTGCTGGGGATCGATCTGCTGCTGAAGGAGCGGATCGGTTACGGCACGATCATTGACGCGCTGCTCACGGGCAATTTTGTGCAGATGTTCAACAGCCTCAATCCGTTTCAGCGGGGCGGGAGCATATGGACGGGCATTCTCATCATGCTGACTGGTTTTGTTTTCATGGCGCTCGGCATGGCGGTCTATATGAAGAGCGAACAGGGCTGCGGACCGAGGGACGCGCTGCTGGTCGGCCTCGGGAAGCGGATGCCGCGGATCCCCATCGGGATCGTCGAGGTGATCCTCTGGGCGGCGGTTTTGCTCATCGGATGGCTGCTGGGCGGCCCGGTGGGTATCGGTACGGTGATCAGCACCTTTGGCGCAGGGCTCGTGATGCAGCTTGTGTATACCGTGATCCGCTTCGAACCGCG
>JAFXTJ010000044.1 GCA_017535945.1 Lachnospiraceae bacterium | reverse complement strand
TAACCCGGGAGACGAGGTCCTGCAGGCCGTCAACTGGAAGAGCAGCAATGTCAGGATCGCGACTGTGACTCCGGCTCAGAATGATCCGGCAAATGCGACTGTTACACTCGTTGCTCCCGGAACGGCCACGATCACGGCGACAGCGGCGGACGGCTCCAATAAGAGTGCATCGGTCTCGATCAAGGTGACACAGAGTGTGATCACGATCACCGGGCCGGATGAAATGGCGGCGGGAAAGAACGCGAAGCTGACGACGCAGGGACCGGCCGTGAACTGGTCGATCGTGAGCACGGAACCCGCGGTGACAAATGCAAACGATGTGACGGTCTCCGCGGCCGGCATGGTCGCCGTGAAGAATACAGTCGCTGCAGGCACCGTCATCACAGTCAAAGCGGCAAACAAGACGGACAGTACCAAATACAAGACCTGCGAGGTAACGGTGAAGAAACCCGCGGCGGTCGTGAAACTGCGGAAGAATACGGATCAAGCTGATGTTGACAGGAACGGGCAGATCATCGGTGTGGACCGTGATGATCTGGAGAATATCACGCTTGTCGCAACAGTCACGGATGCGGCCGGAAATGACGCGAACATCAGCCAGAAAGTTACCTGGAAGACCAGCAATGCCAAGGTGGCCGAGGTGAATGGCAGCGGTGTCGTGAAGCCGCTGTCCGCAGGGACCGCCAAGATCACGGCGACCACGGCAGACGGGATGAATAAGAGCGCGAGTGTTACGATCAATGTGGCAGCGCTGGTCACGGACATTGATGTGAAGGCTGCGGGGGACGCAACGATGATCGCGCAGGGCAAAGCGCTGCAGTTCACAGCGGCAGTCAAGCCTGTCAGGGCAGCGAACAAGAATGTCACCTGGAGTTTTGAGGCTGATTATTCAGACGTGGAGGATGTTGCTTTTAACCCTGCAGACCTCCCGAAGAATCCGATTTCTGTCACGGCTGCCGGGAGACTTTCTGTAAATGTCAAAGTACCTGCCAAGACAAAGATCCGTGTATACGCCACCGCAAAGGATGGCAGTGATATCAGCAATGCAGCATCACCATATGTGGTGACGGTGAAGAAGCCTGTTGCAAGGATCGATCTGTTTGTCAGCGGGGAAGAGAAGGATGTTGATGAAAAGATCGTCATAGGAAAATCTCTGACCGGCAAAAAACTGGGTATGGATCGGGATGCGCTCGGCGACACAGTACAACTGACAGCAGTCGCTGCTTCCGTCGCGGCACCGGAGGGCCTGATCGAGGATATCAGGAAGGATACAAGTCAGGAATTCATCTGGACCACCTCAAACGCCAAGGTGGCAACCGTCGATCAGAACGGTGTCGTCACATCCCATGCGGCAGGAACCGCGCAGATCAAGGCAACGGCAGCGGACGGCTCGAATAAGTCCGCCACGGTCACGATCAATGTGGCAAGCCTGGTAAGCGGACTTACGATCAGCGGTCCCGATACGGTCACGATCGGCAATAAAGCCAGTGTGACGGCCAAGTACGCGGTGGCGCGAGTGTTGCCTGCGCGTGCGGCGGACAAGAAAGTGACCTGGACGATCGACGGGATCACGCAGCCTGCCGGAGAAGAGGCTGCGCTGCAGGCATCCGATGTCCGCATGGCGAACGGGACCCTGACTGTCAGTAAGAGAGTTCCGGCCGGCACACAGATCAGGATTGTTGCAGCAGCATCAGACGGGAGTCGTGTAACGACAGAGAAGACTGTGACGGTAGAATAAAGATATCGGGAGTATAACGGAAACGGTGGGTCCGTATGGAAATCTTTCGTAGTATTGACTAACGGCAGCGAAGCGGAAACTGACAACAGAAAGGTAACTGAAAATGAAGAAACGTGTATTGGCACTCTTGCTTGTACTGATAATAATCGGAACTGCCACGGATCCAGTGGCTGCAGCTCCCGTGATCGCGGACGATTCAGTGATCATGGAGAATGCTGATTATGACATATCGGAGGGATATCCTGCCAATGAAGCGCCGGCGGATGAAGTGACCGCAGAGGAAGTGACAGCAGCGGGTGCCGGCGAACTGATTATCACAGCCATTACGCCTCCGGATCCGGATTTCCTGCTGACGGAACATAAACTCGCGCTGGAGCGCCTGTTGGAGAAAATGCCGCAGAAACTTGACGTGACCTACGGCAATTCAGTACAGAACAGTGCAGACACGGACACTATAACAGGTGGTACAACAGGCGAACTTACAGTGGTTACCTGGGAATGCCTCGATGATTATGACGAGCGTCTTGGTACTTATATATTTACTCCGGTCTTTGACGATGGTGTCGTGTTCGCCGAAGGAGTTGTTAAGCCTGAATTTACCGTTACGGTGGAGCATGAGGAGGATGGTGCGACCGGCGGCTATATTCCGGATCAGCTGGGGTATGAGATTCCCATCGTGGGCGACCCAGAGGTGATTACCAGCAGTCCTTACGCAATCGAAGGCAACACGGATGATTCTTACTACAACGGCTATGAAGAAGGGAAACTCCCTTCCATCAGAGATCAGGGTTCGGAAGGTGCCTGCTGGGCATTTGCTTCCCTTGGTGCACTGGAAATGGATCTGGTCACGGATGGAGCGGATGATAGGGATGAGATTGACCTGTCTGAGCTGCAGCTGGCGTATTTCACCTCTCATAAATACAATGACCCCAAAGGACTGCATAATGACGATTATGCGGAATTCAAATCATCGCAGGGCAGCGGGATGATCATTGAACCCACTACGGATTATTATCTCAGCAATGGCGGGAATGCCGGCATGGCTTTCCGTGCCATGGCCAATATGGTCGGACCTGTTGATGAGGCCTATGTGCCTTATTACATGGGAACCGGTAAGGACAAAGCGAACTATCATCCGGATGAAGTCTATGCTGTTTCTTCCGATCATGCGCAGATGAAGGGAGCCTATCTGATCTCGCCTGCGGATCGCGCAGGCATAAAGGCGGCCATCAAAAAGCACGGTGCCGTGGCGGTATCCATATACTCGACGGAGGGAGATGAGATCTACTACGGGTCTGATAGTACGTTCGGGTCTTTGCAAGGGGATGCCCATTACAGCGCCACGTACAATTCGTACTACTCAACGGTCGGCAAAACCGATCATGCTGTCATGGCAGTGGGATGGGATGACAATTTCCCAAAAGAACACTTTCAGGAAGGCTGCAGGCCTGAGGAAGACGGTGCCTGGCTCATCCGCAACAGCTGGGGACTGGATGACTACGGTAAGAGCGGGTATTTCTGGCTCTCTTATTATGACATGAGTCTTTTAAGCGGGATCTGTGTGGCGTATGATGCTGATCACGAGATTTACGACCACGTCTATTCCTATGACGGAACAGCCTTTCCGGACAATTATGCCGGCAGCACGGAAGAGGCTACGGTGGTTCAGCACTATCCGGTGTCAATTGGTGAGACGATCAAAGCAGTGGGTGTGGAGGTCGGAAGCGCGGATCTTATGCTCGAGGTCACGGTAAAGAACGGCGAGCAGACGGCTTCGGGAAACGTAGAGACCACATTTGCCGGCTTCTACATGGTAGAACTCTCTCAGCCGATGTTAGTGACTACGATGCCGGAGGGGGAAGATTGTGCGGATATCGAGGTGTCAGTCCGGGCTACGACAAGCGGCACGGAACCGATCCTGTTTGCGTACGACAAACCGACCCCCAATACATATTGGCAGGGGCAGATCAATTATCATTCGGAGAAGAGCGGCGGCGGGTTTTCTATAAACGGGGAAGTTTATGAAGGGGATGCCAGGATCAAAGTCTACACGGATGATACGGCGGGGGCACAGGAGGAAACACTCGTCCTGAATCAGACCTTTATCCATGAACACGCGGATACCGAGGTGCAGTTGGAACTGAAGGAAGGCTCGGCAGGGAATATCGCGGATTTCACCTGGAGCAGTCTTGACGAAAAAGTGGCGACTGTGAGTGCGGACGGTCTGGTCAAAGTCGGCAAGTGCAAGGGAACAACCATGGTGACCGGCACAAATGGAGCGGGTGTGCGTCTCATCTGCAAGGTCACGGTCAAGCCCTACAAGATTACCTATCATGATACAGAGGGTGTGATTTTCTATAATAAGATGACGGAATTCTACCCCGGTGACGACAGGGACGAGAATAGTTGGAAATTGGATTATGATAATTATGCGAGAGAGATTCATAAACAGGGGTATGCCTGGCCGTCCCTGACGTGGGATGCCGGGCATAAGCAACCGGTGAGCCAAGACGACCTCAAAGAGATTTACCGGGATGTGGACCTGTATGTATACTGCTCTGTCGTCTGCGGGCTTCAGCTCAACTATTATCCTCCGACGGCGGATCTGAGCGGTTATGATACCACAAAAAACAAAAGCATAGACTGGATGATTCAACTCAAGGATATGCCCTATGTGATTCCTGCGCATGACAGGATGAATGATGATCCGCAGCAATTCGCGCCTGCGGGAAGCCAGTTTACGGGGTTCAGTCTGGATCCGGAGGGAAAGAAACCGATCAACGTGATCACGCCGGATATAGGATTTAATCTCCGGTGGCATATCCCGGACAGATGGGATGAACATCATTATACTCAAAATTGGGATTTATATCTATATCCGCAATACGGCGAAAAGAAGCCGCAGGCCGGCCGTGTCAGGATCCTGAAGGAAACCGAGGATCTCACTGGTAAAACGATCAGTCTGGACAGCGGAAATAATGCCAAAAAGACAGTCACGCTTACCGCTGTTGCGGAGGCAGCGTCCGGGGATACTTGGACTGCGGAGGGAATCTCTCAGGAGGTTCTCTGGAAGAGCAGTGCTCCGGCTGTGGCGATGGTGGAAGACGGCGTGGTGACCGCTGTATCTAATGGTACGGCGACCGTAAGCGCTTTGGCAACGGACGGTTCCGGCAAGAGCGCACAGGTGACGGTCCGGGTCTCCACACTGATGCAGAGCCTGACGATCACCGGCCCCGATGAGGTGTCAAAAGGAAGATCCATCATATTACAGGCTTTACCGCAGCCGGAAGCAACCTCGAATAAAGGCGTCACCTGGTCATCCGATGCGACGGGTATCGCCAGAGTGGACACCGTCGGACGCGTGACCGGAGTGTCCGGCGGCGAGGCGACGATCACGGCAACCGCCAAGGACGGGAGCGGAGTATCCGCGACAAAGGTCATCCGGGTCACCGTGCCTGCGGAAAAGGGGATCATCTTCCTGCAGAGCGATCCCGGACAGATCGTGAGCGACACAACGATCGGCCTGGATCCCGATGATCCCGCAAACGTTTCTG
>JAFXTJ010000043.1 GCA_017535945.1 Lachnospiraceae bacterium | reverse complement strand
CTCTTCTTCGCCCTGCATCCCCTCGACAAGTTCCTCTTCCTTTACCGCGTCCCCGAGGACATCCAGGAGGTTGATCACGGCCATGTCCTTGTTCGTGGCCTCTTTGAGCGCATCCTCCACCCATTCATCGGACTCCCCGCCCACATGGATGAAGAGATCGCAGGTCGCCACCCGCAGGATATCCGCAGCCGTCGGCTGAAAACTGTGGAGATCGACTCCGTTGTCCAACAACAGCGTCACCTCCGCTCTGCCCGGGTTCTCCCCGAGGATATGCGTCACCCAGTCATACTCCGGAAAGATCGTCGTCACGATCCGCAGCCCTCCGGAAGAAACAGGTTCACTCGCGAGCGCCTTGCCGCAGCCGGAGAGCGCTCCGGAGAGGATCATGACGCACAATAAGATACTCAGACACTTTTTCATTCTTCCCTTTTCCCTTCACATACACTCTTCACACAATCCGTAAAAGACCGTCCGCAGCGGGTCCAGACGGAAACGGTGCTCCTCGTAGAGATGCCCGCGGATCTCCGCAAGCTCCTCGCAGTGCAGATGGATCAGCTTGCCGCATTTCTCGCACTTGCAATGGAAGCAGACCTCCCCCGGCGCGTGGGTCTCCTCTCCGACATACTCAAAGCAGGCCGGCGAGTTCGCGTCGATGATATACTTGTTGAGGACGCCCTCCTCCACCAGACTCTCAAGCTGCCGGTACACCGTCGACTGCCCCATCGCCGTTCCCTGCGAACGGAAATACGCACAGACATCCGCGGCGGTGATGTGTGTCCCCGCCACGGATGCCAGATAAGCGACCAGCCGCTCGCGCTGCTTTGTCCTGTATTTTGACCGTGCCTGCATCAGGAGCCTCCTCTCGAATTTGAGAACCGTTCCCGATTATAAAGGGGCGCGATCGCTTTGTCAATAGAAAATGGGAATCATTTTCAGATTTGCCGTTTTACTCCTCGTACAGCAGATATGGCCGTCTCCGCTCCCGGAAGCTCTCGATGTCCTCCCGCCAGGAGGCTTTGATCTCCTCCGCGCTCTCCCCGGCGATGATCCGTTTGCGCAGCTCGTCCGAACCGCTCAGGAGATCGATGTGGTATCGGCCGTTCTTCGGAGAGCCGAAGAAATCCTCCTCCGGGTGGACGGTATGATACGCCTGATACGCTTCGATCAGATAAGACAGATCGATCCCCTCCCGCAGGATCTTCTCGAGCGGGATCTCGCGCAGATCCCTGCCGTGGCAGGCCTGCCCCTCAAACGGCGGATGAAGCGCTCCCTCCATGCTCTCCGGGATAAAGGAGAACGGATAAACAGCGGGATCCAGTCCCGGACTCCCCCAGATCTCAAACGGATGCGCCGTCCCTCTCCCGACGGACACCGCGGTATTCTCGAAGAAGCAGGTGGAAGCATAGAGCCATACCGCCCGCATATCCTTGAGATTCGGGGAGGGTCTGCAGATCAGACAGGGAGACAGGTCATGGGTATAGCCGTCGCAGCGGATCACGGTGAGATCGCAGGCATCCCGGCCGGCGGCGAGCCACCCCTCGCCGTTGATCATGCAGGCGAGCTCGCCGAGCGTCATCCCGTGGACAACGGGGATCGGCAGCGCCCCCACTGATGACTTGTACGCATCCTGCAGGATCGGCCCGTCGATGCAGGAGCCGTTCGGGTTCGGCCTGTCCAGGAGGATCACCGCTTTGCCGGCGCCCGCACAGGCATCCATCAGACGGTACAATGTGATGTAGTAGGTGTAGTACCGGAGTCCGACATCCTGGATATCCGCGACGAGGACATCAAAGGCTTCCAGATCCTCCTTTGCAGGTGTGTTCTTCGAACCGTAGAGAGAGCGGACGGGCACGCCGGTCGCCTCATCCACACTGTCCGCTACCTGCGCTCCCGCGTCCGCCGTTCCCCGGAAGCCGTGCTCCGGCGCGAAGACCAGCCGGACATCCGCGCCGCGCGCGATCAGCGCATCGAGGATATGCGGGCCGTAGGTGATCTCCCGGCCCGCCCGGTCATAGCCGAACGGGATCAGATCATAGCCGGGCTCCCGGTCCGGCAGAGCGTCCGTCTCATCTCCGACGACCGCCGTCTGATTCGTGTATAGTGCGACCCGTTTGCCCGCAAGCAGCGGGAGATATTCGTCAAACCGTGCGTCACCGGGGATCGGCCGGATCTCTGTTTCCGCTGCTTCCTCTGTCTCCGGCGGTGCAGTTTTCGCCCCGTTCTGCTCTGCCTCCGGTATTCCCGGGTCTTCGTCTCCTTGTTCCTGCAGTACCGGTCCTCCTGGTGCGTCCGGCTGCGGAAGTCCGTTTTCTGCCCGCGCCCCGTCCTCTGCCTGCATAACGGTCCATACGGCACCCGCGTCCTGCTGCCCATCCTGCCGAACGCTTCCCGCCCCCGCGCAGCCGCACAGCAAAAGAACGGGCAGCAGGAGCAGCCCGATCTTCCGGTGAACATTATGATAGGGGAGAAGATTTCCGATCTTTGACAGATTCATCACATGTCTCATACGGGGAAGTCCCGCGAAACAGCTTTCCGGCGGTTCAGAAGATTCTGTCTATTGTTTCCTCTTTAATTCATAGTGAATGCTTCAAATACACTTTCTGATCAGATCCTTGTCTGCAAAAGCCATCTCGATCAAACGGGACAGAAACCCCAGATAGTCTCTGTCATAAGATTTTGCCTTCCTGATCGTCTCGCGTGATACACGGATCGGAACAGCGTCAAATGCATGAAACTGCTTAAGCATCTCATCTGTCATTTGCGGAGAATCCGAATCATATACAATCGGCTTATTATCTGCCTGTTCTAATTCTCGTTTTTCCTCATCGGTAAGATTTTCATCTATATCAGTCATTTTCATCCGCACCATCATAGTACCTTTCATACTATGTATTCTACATCTGATATCCCAATCTTTCAACCCGCCGGTAGTCATCAAATGCGCACGGCAAACACGGAGCGGCCCGCAGGCCGCTCCTTCGTTGTCTCCCCGTGGTCTCCCGTCAGATGTTCTCAACTGTCTGCCGCTGACAGGGTGTGTTGTGTCTGTCCTTACTTCGCCGTCCACTTCGCGTACATCGTGTACCGCCCGCCGAAGATGCCGTGGATGATGTCCGTCGGAGCCCAGCCGGTCGTGAAGACGCCGCCGTCACTGTAGACTGCGCCGGTGCCGTCCGCTCCGGTCGTCCACTGCAGGCTCTGTACCGGGCACTGTGCCGGCGTCAGGTTGACCCAGCGGATGCCGTTCTTCTTCTGCACCTTGAACGCATTCTTGGTGAGCTTCCCGCCGGCCGCGATCGTCTGCTCCTTCATCGTGCCGGTGAGCTGATAGTTGCCGCGGTACCACTCCTCCTTATCTGCTTCATCCTTATTGTCAGGGTTCACCGCACAGAGCGCCGTATACAGACCTTCCGCATTCCCGTCGTAGGCGATCGTGTAGTCCATCGTCCTCGCCTTGATCGGGAAGGTCACGGTCTTCGTGCCGCCGTATCCGCTTGACGAGATCCCCTTGATCGTCACCTTGGCCGTCCCCTTGTTGATATTCTTCTCATAGGACTCGATCTCGTAATTCGTACCGCAGATCAGATAGAGCGGGTTCACCCCGTTGTCGTACTTGACGACGAGATCACCGGATTCCGTCGGATCCTCATCGTTCGGTGTAAGTTCTATGGCTTCTCCCGTGTAGATCTGCGGCTTCACCGTCACCTTGGCAGTGGTCAGCAGGGCGTTGACATAGTAGAAGCTGCCCGTGATCTGCGATCCGGCATAGGCGCCCTTGCCGCCGATGCATACGCTGATCTCCGTCCCCGACGGAATGATGTCCCTGGGATCCACAGCCGCACCGGCTTCACGCTGCACGCCATCCTCCACCGTCCTTGCATCTCTCTGATACCTGACTGTCGTGTTCTCCGCATAGGTGTAGACAAACTGCGCCGCCGGCACCGTATCCGAGCCGATCCCAAGCTTCGTCTTCGTCACCTTGTCCGTGAGGGTCGCCGTCGTCTTGCACAGACCGGCCTTGTCCTTCCACACCACATCCGTGCACGTAAGATCCGCGGCGGCGGCAAGATCGGCGCCCGTCACCGTGAACCCGCCCGTGAGCTTCCCGGCGTACGCACCCTTGAACGTGACCGTCAGCACCGGCTTCTGCGCAGCGGTCGCCGTGGCGGCCGTCACAGCCGTATTCTTCGCCCAGGCGAGCGTATAATCCGTGCCGGCCGTCAGCGTCGCAGTCGCACCGGCATAGGTGCAGGTCACCACCGGCACCGGCTTCACGCCGCCCTTGGTATAGGAGAATGACCGCTCCCCGGCATCCCAGGCTGTGCGCGCATGGGTTTCGGGATCCTCATACATAAGCTTCAGTCTTCCCTTCATCCCGTCTGCCAGGTTATTCTTCGTCTCATCCGCGTTATAGCTCTTGATCGGGAAGGTCTTCTTAAAGGATCCCGTATACAGGCCCTTGCCGGTAAAGGTCACGGTCGCCGTTCCGGGCAGCACGTTCTTGTCATAGGTGACGACATAATCCGTTCCCTTGTTCAGTTCTTCCTTATTGTTCCTGTTCTTCGGATCCGTCCACTCAATGGCGATGCCGCAGTTATCATGGTCCTCCTGATCCGCCGGCATACCTGCCACATGGAACGGATGTCCGGTGTAGATGAAGCCCTTCTGCTTCGCATCCCACGATGCGGAGTAGTAATTCCCGGCATCGTCTGTTCCGGTGCTCCCGCTGAAGTCCGCAGGCTTGAGTTTCACATTGGTCATTGCACGACCGGTGATCTTAAACGGCTTCTTCACCGTACCGGTATAGCCGCCGACACCGGTGTAGACGGCGTTATAGGAGCCGATCTCCACGGGATCGCAGCGGTTCCCCTTTGCGTCAGTGTAGTCCACCCTGTAATCTACGCCCTCAACAAGCGCGAGCTTTGCCTTGCCGTTCATCCGGTAGAGCCGCGCGGCATCCTGCCGGATGACATCGCCCGTGTAATCGATATTCGCCGCAAAGCCGTCAAACTTCGCTGTCGAGAGCGCCGTGCCGTTGATCTTGAATGTCGCCGTCTTCGTCCCGACATAGCCGGTGGCTCCGTTGCCGGTACCGGTCACGGTGACCGTGGCGGTGCCGATCTCCGTGTTGTTCTCGTAGGTCAGCGTGTAATCTTTATCCTCGCCGTAATTAAGTTTCATGCCGGACACCTTTACCTCCAGCGTATACGGCTGCAGAGCAGCGCCGACCTTCTTCTGAGCCTGGACCGTGCCGGCCTCCACCTGCGCCGGATCCAGCACAATGGCCCGTCCCTCGGGATCGTAGGTCTGCGCCGGGATGGCGGTCAGCACCGCCTTGGAGATCATCTTCTTCTGATCGGTGATCGTCTGGAAGCACCACGCCCAGGTCGCCGTCGTATCATCCGCGGGATCCGTCAGGAACCGGTAGTTGCCGTTTCCGGTGACCCGCACCAGATACTTGCCGGGCACGCCCGGTTCATCGGCGCCGCAGAGCGTATCGTAGCTGTCCGGATCATCCGGATCCGCCTGAGCGTCCGTGCACTTGTAATACGACAGCGTATAATCCTTATTCTCGACAAGCGTCACGGTCTTCCCGTTGACGACGCCGGTCACCTTGGTCTTGCCCTTCTGCGCCCGGTTATTTGCCGCGGAGGTCAGGAAGATATCCGGCACCGTGAGCATGCCATCCTGCTGCATGGCCTGCAGATCCAGTGTGCTGATCGTGAATGTCGCCGTCGCGGTGCCGGCGTAGTTGCCCTTGCCGCGGACCGTGACGGTCGGGGCATCGCTCACCACGTTCTGACCGGCCATCTTCGTCTTATTCCTGTCTGCCGCGTTGGTATTCCTCACGTAGCTCACCGTATAGTCCGCGCCTGTGAGCAGCAGACTGCCGAAATGTACGCGCGGCTCCGGCTTCACGGCCGCTCCGGTGTAAGGTTGATCCGGGATGTCCTCGATCCACAGCACGCCCTGCTCCGGCTTTTCCACGATGGTGAAGGTCTGTGTGAGGGTGGCATCGTCAAATTCATAATAGTCCTTTGCGGAACCACCGATGCCTGCCGTTGCCGTGTATTCTCCTGCATCTTTAGCCGGTTGGCCGTGACCCTGCGCATCTTTGATGCTCAGTGTGACCGTGACATCATCCCCCGGCACAAGGCCCGTCAATGTCGCTGTCGGTGCATGTTCTTGGCCATCCGTTTCAAACGCTGTATCGCTCCAGAGCACGGCAGCGGGCTTCTTCGCGATGGCGACATCCAGATGCTTCTTTGCGGTATCCGGATTCTCTCCGTCCCAGGTGGCATAATAATGGACCGTGTATGTGCCGGGCAGAGTCTCGGCAGGGATCGCCGCGGAGAAAGCAGCATCAGCCGGCGCGGGACGGCCTTCCTTTGTCACCGCGTAGAGCATTCTGCCGCCGTTTGCCGCTCCGGCATTGACCAGCATCTGCTCCGTTCCGTCATAGACCAGTCCGTCAAAAGCCGCGGGGGCAGTGACGACCGGCTGCGGCGGGACATCGCCTCCATCGCCGTTGATACGCCACTTATAAATGGTGGCATCCGCGGCCCAGTCCGTCTGTCCTCTGTACTGTTCGATCTTTTTGTCGTCAAGCGTCACATAGGCACTCTGATCATAATAGACCGGCTCATGGGTTTCCGGATCCTCCTGCCCCATATACCCCTTACGGTAACTCTTCGGGTCCACATCATAATAACCGCCGTTCAGGATCAGGCTGCAGTTCTCCGTCCCGTCCGGGATATTGCCGTTCTCATCCAGATAAACGACATACTGCATCTGCCGGATCATCGCATTTCCGGAGATCGTTGCCACGATCGGCGCATCTCCGCCGTTGTTGATCATCCGGTTGCCGAAATTGACCTTGCCGCCGATGATATTGATCGTACCGCCGTCCACGGAGAAGCTGTTGACGATCTCTCCGTCCCTGATATTGATAGTGTCGCCGGTCCAGGTCCCGATCGCGATCCTGATCGTTCCGTTATTGGTAAAGGTTCCGGGAGTCGTGCTTGCGATCGTAAGTTCCGTCGGGTATGCGTCTCCCATGCCGTCCAGTTCACCGGTCTTCGCCACGGTAAAGGTCTTCCCGTTCAGATTCAGTTCCAGACCCGCGTCACAATCCATGGTGATCTTCTTCGAGACCGTCACGTTGTCCAGCAGTTTGATCACGGCCGGCTGGTAGTATCCGAAGTTCTCCTGATCCTCTTCCGGCAGTTCCGTTTTATAATCATTTATGCAGGCTGCCTGTGCGGCTTTCTCAAAGCTGCCGAAATACGCCGTGATATAGTCTTTGTATTCTCCGTTCGCCCGGTATCTCCATGTCACGCTCGCGACATCGCCGGCCTGCTGCACCGTCCGGTAACCGTCGCCGTTGCCGTTGCGCACCAGCGCGAAATCGCTGAAGCCGCTGATCGCAAAGGTTGCCCACAGACCGTCGTCGCTGATCACGGGCACGATCGTCTCTTTCACCTCGCCCGTTTCATCATAATGGAAGAGCGTCAGATCCGCGCCGCGCAGGGCAGCCGGGATCGGCAGCGTGACGATCACGGGAACGAGCAGTCCCTCTTCCGTCTTATTCTCATCGACCATCTGCAGGACGTTGAACAGATTCATGGAGAACTGTACCGCCGAATCTTCGTCATACGCGTCATCGATCTCGTGCTGTGTCTCAGCCGCTCCGACCATGAACGTGACTGCCACATCGCCGTCCTCCGTGGTCTCGTCCTCATCCTCGACACCGGCCGCATAGGCATTTAAGAGCGCGTTCGTCACCTTGACCGCACCCTCTTCCGCAAATACCGCGGGTGCGTCCTCCACATCCACGACGAGGGCCAGATCCGCGTCCGCTGCCCCGGTACCGAACGTGACAGCGGCCTCCTCCACCGCAGCCAGTTCCTCCGCGGCATTCAGAACGGTCGCATTCACATCGACGCCGTCCATCTCATAGAGCGCCAGCACGGCATCCACGGCCGCATCGGCCGCTTCTCCGGCCTCTTCCTTTTCGGCATCGGTCATCTCCGTGGGATCCAGATCCTTAACGGCATCCGCGACACCGGCGACGGTCGCCGTGACCGCAGCCGCCGTCTCCGGCTTCCAGACCGCATACCAGGTTGTGTCCTCCGTGAGGAACGCATAGCCCCGATCCGACGTCCTGGCATAGGACGCGTTGGGTGTCGGCGCCCAGCCCGCAAAGGTGTAGCCCTCTCTGGTATAGGTGTTGGCGTTGATCTGCGTCCAGGTCCGGTCCTTCATGGTCTGATACGCCATCGTTCCTGTACCGCCGTTCCTGTCATAGGTCAGACGAACATTCTTGTTCCAGAGCGCGTACAGCGTGGTATCCTCCGTAAACCAGGCCGCCGTAAATCCGCCGGGATAGCGCGGGATCGTGGCATCCGGCGTGAGCGCCCAGCCGGAGAAGGTGTAGCCGGTTCTCGCGAAACCATTGTATTTCAATGAGAAATACTTCCTGTCCGGCACGGTCTGATCCGCCGTGGTCCCCGTGGCATCATCGGCATTCTTGTCATAATGCACCGTGATATTCTTATGCCACACGGCGTACAGGGTCGTATCCCCGTCAAATGTATCGTAGGAATTGTCGTTATACTCCTTGTCCTGCGCATCCGGCGTGAGCGCCCAGCCGCCAAAGGTGTAACCCTCCTTCACAAAGGTGTTCGCCGTAAGGCGTGTTCTCGTCAGATTATCCGTCACCAGATCTGCCATCGTGCCGGTGGCATCATCATCATTTTTGTCAAAATGAACGGTCACCGGCATCTTCCACAGGGCGTAGAGATCCTTATCCTCCCAGTTGCTGTAGGCCGAAGTCGAGCTCTCCTTGAGGTTCACATTCGCCTGATCATCATACCATTTCGTCGTGCTGTCCTTTGCGAGCGCCCAGCCGGCGAACTCATAGCCGTCTCTGGTAAAGGTGCACTCCGCAAGCGGTGTCGTCACATACCCGGTGATGAGCTGATCCTCCATCTCGCCCGTACCGCCGTTTGCCCAGAAGGAGAACCGGACATTCTTTCCCCACAGCGCATAAAGCGTCACAGGATCGCTTTTCGATGTTGCATAATTATACTCGTCGACATAATTGACACTTGTGCCGGTGGGAGTCTTCGTCCACCCTACGAACCCATAGCCATCTTTCTTAAATTTACACTTATCAAGATGAGCGAAAGTAATAGGAGAGTAGCTGAAGTACTGATCCTCCATCTCCCCCGTGGCCGCCTCGTCGTTCTTGTCGAAGTGGACCACCGCCATCTGCTTCCAGACCGCGTAGAGCGTCTTGTCCTCGCTGATCGCCACACAGCCGCCGTCACTGAATCGGTTATGGATGGCATCCACGTATACGGTCGTTGCGTCCGGATCGATGTTCCATCCGATGAACTGATAGCCTTCTCTGGTAAACTGATTCTTATTCAGATACGAATAGACGCCTCGCCCGACGCTTTGGTCCTCCATCTCGCCCTGCGCATCCTCTGCATTCTTATCATAATGGATGGTATAGCACGGCACCCAGACCGCCGTGAGCTCCGTATCGCAATAGAACGTCGCTGTCCCAAGATCCACGATCGCATCGCTCATGCTGCCCGTACGGCTCCAGCCATAGAATCTGTAGCCGTCTCTCGTATACTGATTCTTATTGAGCTGTCCCGGAACGCCCCGCTGGAAGACCTGAGGTTCCATCTCGCCCTTGACTTGTTCATCCGCATCCACCGACTTGTCAAACGTGACCGTGCACGGTCTGTCATCCGACACCTGTGCGTTCTCGTCGATCCACTGCGCGGTCAGCACATAGTCGTGATCGGCGATCACAAAAGGATCACCCGCAAAGCCCAGATCCCAGCAGTCGAACTTCTTGCCTTCCGGAGGATCAAAGGTGCACTCCGCCAGGTGATAAGTATCCCCGACATAGGCCTGCCAGCTCTGCATGTCGCCGGAACCGCCGTTCGCGGCATAGCTGACGTCGACCAGTTTCGTCTCCAGCTGCGCCAGCACGCAGTCTTCCGGAGAAATCTCGCTTGTCGCCTGCACATCCCGGAATCTCTTTTCGCAGTTTCCCTCCTGACATGCCCAGTACTCGATATTGCCGGCATTGGATCTCGTCGGCGCCACCGCCTCCACGTGAGTCAGCCAATGATCCATCGAAGTCAGTGTGAAGAAACTGCTTCCCCCGGGGATCCCGCGCTCCGCCGTAAAGGAAACGGTTTTGGCCATGCCGTCATCATCCGGCTCGCTCAGATAGAAGACGCTGCCGTCCTCCAGTTCCTGCTCGATCAGGACGCTCTTCTGATACAGGAATTCAAACGGCACCGGGACCGTGAGATCGATGGGATCCGTCACATCGAGAGCGACATGGGTAAGGATCTGCCACTCGACAGGCTCCTGTCCCTCCTCCTCATACACGAGAGAAGCATCGTAGAAAGTCTGTACCTGATACCGGATCCTCCTCTCATTCTCCTCACTGTAACCGTCATCCGCGATCGCGATCGATATGGAGGGCTCGAGCACCAGCGTGGTATTGCCGCCGCTTGACGTAACATTGCCGTCATCATCCCGCTCTTCGTGACGGGCCTCCGCGCCATCCGGCAGATGACCGCCGGCGACCGCATCGGCAACCGCATCGGCGAGATCAAAACCGGGGATCTCGTCGGTCACATACTCATCCGCGTGCTCCCGCATGTTCTCCATCAGATTGCCGGCTGTGATCGTCCCGCTCAGGAGATTCGGGTCGATGCCGCGTTCCTCCCAGCCGCTCCGGCCGCTCCAGCTCGTTTTCGGACGGCGGATCTTAAGCCCCGCGTCACTGATCACCTTATTCTTCGTCTCGTTCTTTTTCCCGACATGACCCTGACGCCGCTCCATCTCGTAGCCGCAGACACTGCAGCGGGTCACTATATCAAAAGTATAATAGGTACCTCCGCACCATTCGACATTTTCCTTCTGTGCCTTGCCGCGTCTATGCCGCTTCTTCTCTGTATAACCGCAGGTCTTACCATCGCCGCAGTCGCAGTAGTAGTAATGCCATTCTTCGTTACTCTGCTCCTCATCGAGTACCATGTTGTGCTTCTCGAAGCCCTTGCCCTTGTACCTCGTATCGCAGTCATGGCAGGTCTTGATGTGGTAGATCTGGCTGTACTCCTCGTAATCATAGTTATCGCAGGACTCTCCCGTCCCGTCCATGATACCGAGACCGTTGCCGCACTGATAGCAGACCTTGCTATGATGCGTCCCCGGGTAGACCGGATCCGGTTTGTAATAGAAGCCGTTCGGCGCGCCCTCATTCTCGAGATCACATTCCTCCGTGATCTCAACATCACAGTCCACGCATTTCTTCGTATGCTGATGCGGCTGCCCGTACGACCACTGGACCTTGGTGGCCTCCCCGAACACATGCTCGCCGGTCTTGAGCACACGGATATTGTTCAGATCGTAAGCGTTATCGTAATCGTAGATCTGATAATCGCCGACATAGCCGCATTCCCTGCACTTCCCCCTGCAGCGGTCCGCAGTCGATGACCCGTCTTTTTCAAAGACATGAAGACCGGTCCAGGCATTCTTGCACTCCGGGCAGCTGTAGGTATGCTTTTTGTCGGTCTTCGTGCAGGTCGCCCTGGAGCACTTCACCGCATCGCCGTCCGATTGGCCGCAGATCTTGCAGAACTTGCGCTGATAGCCGGCCCCGACCGGCTGCCATTCGTATTCATGATCATGCATCTTGTTGGGAGCAAAGGTGCCCACGGTGGAGGTGGAGAGATAGCCGCAGATCTTGCAGACTTTGTAGGTACTCTTCTTTCCTGAGTCATCCGTGACGGTATGCTTTTCCCAAACATGGTTCTTCACCTCTGTCCTGAAACCGCACAGATAGCAGACCTTCCAGTGCTGGCTGCGATTGACATTCCATCCGAAACCGGGATTGGCGTCGATCTCCTCCTGAGTATATCCCTGTACTTCGGTATAATACTTGATATTGGCCCATTGATGCCCGTTATGGTGGAAGGGGGACTTATCTCCGCAGATCGTGCAGATGGCCGCACAGCTGTCCGTTTCATTCTTCCAGTCATCGGCGGAGATCTTGAAATCACAGCCGCTGCCGAACATCCTGTCGACATACCCGCAGACGCTGCAGGTAGGGACCTGGTGTCCCTTGCCGTTCACCACGAAGCTCTTTTTTGCGCCGTCCATGTCATGATAATGCAGATCCGTCGTATAGCCGCGGCAGTATTTGCACATCCCCTGGTGGGCTGAATCCGTGATCGTATATTGCGGCTCGCAGGCCTCGTAGCCGACGACCTCGCCGCATTCCACACAGAGCTTCCTGTGGGTGGTATTGGACACCTGATCGTACCGGATCGTAGTATGCTTACAGGTAGCAGGCACCGGCTTCGCTTCCGCCGTCAGCACCGGTTCCACCGGCAGATACGGCAGCAGGGACTGCGGCACCCCGCCCAGAATGGTGGTGAGCACCACCGCGGCGGTCATCAGATGTGCCAGGATCCGTTTCGTCATCTTCATCATAGCAACCTCCTTATCGCTATCATGTGGTTATAAAGATATAAAAAGTGACATCAGCATACCACGCGCGTCTAGGAGAAAACCACCCGTCATGTCTAAACGGTCGGAATTGATGTCCAAACGGTTAAAATGCAGAAAAGGAGCGGCTTGAAAGCCGCTCCTCAACAGAGAGATCTCTATTGTCCCGGTTCCCGTGGAAAGCCTCTGCGGGTCCCGTCCGCCGCTTCAGTCCGCTCCGAAGAGATCCCTCGTATAGACCTTATCCTTAACGTCCGTCAGATCGTCCGTCATGCGGTTCGCGATGATGAGATCGCACATGGACTTGAATTCACCGAGATCCCGGATCACCCGCGAATTATAGAAGGAGTCCTCCTTAAGCGCCGGCTCGTAGACCACGAGTTCGATCCCCTTGGCCTTGATCCGCTTCATGACGCCCTGGATCGAGGACTGGCGGAAATTGTCGCTCCCGGCCTTCATGGTCAGGCGGTAGACACCGACCAGCGACGGCTTTTTCTCGAGGATCCGCTCCGCGATGAAATCCTTGCGCGTGCGGTTGGCGTCCACGATGGCCGCGATGAGGTTATTGGGCACCTGCGCGTAGTTGGCGAGCAGCTGCTTCGTGTCCTTGGGCAGGCAGTAGCCGCCGTAGCCAAAGGAGGGATTGTTGTAATTGTCTCCGATCCGCGGATCAAGGCACACGCCGTCGATAATCGAACGGGTGTCCAGCCCGCGCACCTCGGCGTAGGTATCCAGCTCGTTAAAGAAACTGACACGCAGCGCGAGATAGGTATTGGCGAAGAGCTTCACGCTCTCCGCTTCCATGGTATCCATGAACAGCGTGGGGATGTCTTCTTTGACGGCCCCCTCCGTGAGGAGCGCCGCGAACTGCTCCGCCGCCTTCTTCGCCTCCGCGGACTCCCTGTCATAGCCCACGATGATCCGGGACGGATAGAGATTATCATAGAGCGCCCGTCCCTCCCGCAGGAATTCCGGCGAGAACAGCACACGGGCATTGCCGTGCTTCTTCTTCATCTCCCGACAGAAACCGACCGGGATCGTGGATTTGACCACCACCCAGGCGGAGGAATTGACGCGGAACACCGTCTCGATCACACTCTCCACCGAGGAGGTGTCGAAATAATTCATCTTCTCATCATAATTGGTGGGGGTCGACACGATCACGAAATCGGCATCGCGGTAGGCACTCTCTCCGTCCGTCGTCGCCGACAGCCGCAGCTTCTTATTCGCGAGGAAATCCTCGATCTCCTTATCGACGATCGGCGACTTCTTCTCATTGATGAGGCGGACCTTCTCCTCCACGAGATCGACCGCCGTCACATCATGATGCTGTGACAGCAGTGTCGCCATGGACAGTCCCACATAACCGGTACCCGCTACTGCGATCTTCATGCTGTTACCCCTCTCCGGCCGGTCAGAAAGATCCCGGCACCGTTTCATTGTGCACACATGAAATAATCTACCACAAACAGGAGAAAAAAAGAAGTGGTCAGGACTTCATCATCCCGCGGACGCAGCCCACGAGGAGGATCACCGCGGCGACGAGGAAGACGACCATCACGGCGATCATGGCGATCTTCTCGAGACCGGCCATGCCGGAGAGACCGTCCAGGAGCTGGTAATCCAGATAGAGCAGATAGGCCGCGATCACGGCACCGATCGTATAGCGGACCTTGTTGTTGGGACCGGAAGCGCCGCCGTCTCCGGCGGGCTGCTCCGGATTTCCCTCCGGCGCCGCATGAGAATCCCCCGGTTCCGGTGTACCGGAGCCGGGGGTATTGCTGTTGATACTCTTGAGTCCCAGAAAGCTCATGCTCAGGACTTCTTCTTGGATACGACGTCGAAGATAACGGCGACCAGGAGGACGGTACCTTTGACGACCTTCTGCCAGTTCATGTCGACACCCATGATGGACATGCCCAGGTTCAGGACACCCATCAGGACAGCGCCGACCACGACGCCCAGCGTGGAGCCGGTCCCGCCGTAAGCGGACGCGCCGCCGATGAAGCAGGAACCGATGGCATCCATCTCATAGTTCGTGCCGGCAGTCGGGTTCGCGGAATTCAGGCGGGCCATGGTGACCATGGCGGCTACTGCGGAGAGGAAGGCCATATTGAGGTAAGCGATGAAGTAGACCTTCTTCGTGTTGATACCGCTCATCTCGGTCGCTGCACGGTTGCCGCCGACGGCGTAGAAGTAACGGCCGGTCGTGGTCTTCTCGGTGATGTAGGTGTAGATCGCGACGATCACCGCCACCCAGATCAGGATGACCGGGATGCCCTTATACTGCGCGAGCTTCCACATGAACCACAGCACGACGGCGCAGATGATCACCATCTTGATGAGCGTGGGGGTCAGCGCCTCCACCTCATAGCCCTTGGACTCCTTGGTCTTCCTGCTGAGGAAGGTGTAGATGACATACACGACGCAGATGATCACACCGACAACGAAGCAGGTGATGTTAAAGCCTTCGCCGCCGCCGAAGATATCCGGCACATAGCTGTTGAACAGGTTGGCGAAGTTATCGGGCATGGGCGAGATCGTCAGACCCTGCAGGATCTGGTTCGCCAGACCGCGCCAGGCAAACATGCCGGCCAGGGTCGCGATAAAGGGCGGGACGCCGATGTAGGCGATATAGGTGCCCTGCAGCGTGCCGATAATGAGGCCGATGATGATCATCACGATGATGGCTAAGAAGATCGGGAGCTTGAAGTTGACCATCATGACCGCTCCCACGGCGCCCACCAGGCATAGGATGGAGCCGACGGACAGATCGATGTTACCGCCGGTCAGGATGCACAGCAGCATACCGGTGGCCAGGATGAACACGTAGGCGTTCTGTGCGATCAGGTTGTTGACGTTCTGCGGCAGGATCAACTTGCCGCCGGTCGCAAACGTAAAGAAAATGATGACGATGACCGTGGCAATGGTCATGGCATATTTGGTCAGTGCTTTCTTGGCATTCATGGTTTTCTCTCCTCCCCTCTCTTAATCCGTGCGAACGATCTTCGCCATGATGTTTTCCTGTGTTGCTTCCTCGGCGGACAGTTCTCCGACCATCCGGCCTTCGTTCATGACGTAGATCCGGTCGCTCATGCCGAGTACCTCGGGTAGCTCCGAGGAGACCATGATGACCGATTTGCCTTCGGAGACCAGGTCATTGATGATGCAGTAGATCTCGTACTTCGCGCCGACGTCGATGCCTCGGGTGGGCTCGTCCAGGACCAGCACATCGGGCTCCGCGAACATCCACTTGGACAGGAGCACCTTCTGCTGGTTACCGCCGGAGAGATTGCCGACATTCTGCTCGACGGTCGGGCACTTGGTCTTTAACTTCTGGGCGTATTCCTTGGCGACCGCCGTCTCCTTGTCGATGTCGATCACGCCGCGCTTTGACGAGATGCCCGCCATGTTGGCGAGGGAGGTGTTCTCCCGGATCGTCTTGGAGAGGATGAGGCCGTTGCCCTTGCGGTCCTCGGTGACGTAGGCGAATTTGTGGTCGATGGCGTCACGCGCGCTCTTTAATTCGACCTTCTCGCCGTTTAAATACATCTCGCCGGAGATGTTCACGCCATAGGTCCTGCCGAAGAGGCTCATCATGAGCTCCGTACGGCCGGCGCCCATCAGGCCCGCGATACCGACCACCTCGCCCTTGTGGACCTTGAAGGACACATCGTCCACGACCTTCTTGTCCGTGTAGACGGGGTGATAGACATTCCAGTGCTTCGCTTCCAGCGCGACCGGTGCATTCGAGAAGTCCTTCTTCTCTCTGGCCGGGAAACGGTTGGTCAGTTCACGGCCGACCATGCGCTGGATGATGATGTCATCCGTGATCTCGTCACGTCCCTTGACTAACGATTCCCCGATCGAGGAGCCGTCACGGATGATCGTGATGGTATCTGCCACATATGAAATCTCATTGATCTTATGAGAGATAATGATCGAAGTCAGTCCCTGCTTCTTGAATTCCAGGAGCAGGTCAAGGAGTGCACGGGACTCGGTCTCATTGAGCGATGAGGTGGGCTCGTCGAGGATCAGAAGCCTCGCCTGCTTGGAGAGCGCCTTGGCGATCTCGACCATCTGCTGCTTGCCGGTACCGATATCCTTGATCAGTGTGCGCGGATTCTCATTCAAGCCGACCTGCTTGAGATATTTGGCTGCTTCCGCGTATTCCAGGTCCCAGTTGATATTGTAGCTCTTGCCCTTCTCATTGCCCAGGAACATGTTCTCGGCAATGGTCATATAGGGAATGAGCGCCAGTTCCTGATGGATGACGGCGATGCCCTTCTTCTCGGAGTCCTTGATGGTCTTGAAATGGCACTCCTCGCCGTCGTAGATGACCTTTCCTTCATAAGAGCCGTAAGGCCAGGTCCCGGAGAGTACTTTCATTAATGTTGATTTACCCGCACCGTTCTCTCCCACCAGCGCGTGGATCTCACCTTCCTGCACCGAGAAATTGACATCGTCGAGTGCCTTGACGCCGGGAAAGGTCTTGGTGATGTGATCCATCCTGAGCAGTTCTTTAGACAAATCCGTTCCCTCCCTTACAAGAATACGGGGCGGGCGTGGGGCCCGCCCCGTTGTGTTGCATGTGTGATTACTTCAGCTGATCCTCGGTGTAGTAGCCGGAGTCGATGAGCAGCTCCTTGTAGTTGTTGATGTCCGCAAAGACGGGCTCGCACAGGAAGGAAGGAACAGTCTTGACACCGTTGTTGTAGGTGCTGGTGTCGTTGACGACGGGCTCCTTGCCGTTCATGATATCGGTAACCATCTCAACAACCTGCTTCGCAAGGGAACGGGTATCCTTGAAGATGGACATGGACTGCTTGCCGGCGATCATGTTCTTGACGTTGGCGATATCGCAATCCTGACCGGTGATGATCGGCCATGCCCCTGAATAAGCGCTGTCCAGAGCGTTCTCAACACCCATTGCGGTGGAGTCGTTGGAGCAGAGCACGACATCGATCGGGGTACCATCGGCATAGAAGGAACTGATGATGTTCTCCATTCTCTTCTGCGCTTCCTCGGTGCTCCAGTTTGCGGTCGCAACCGTTGCGAAATCCTTCTGACCGGACTGGATCACGAGCTTGCCGGCATCGATGTAGGGATTAAGAATATCCATGGCACCATTGTAGAAGAACTGGGCATTGTTGTCGCCGGGGTCGCCGGTGAAGACTTCCAGATTGAAGGGGCCTGCCGCGTTGTCGAGATCCAGCGTGTCGCGGATGTACTCGCCCTGCTTCGTGCCGACCATGTAGTTATCAAAGGTGGCATAGTAGGAAACGGCGTCGGTCTGCATCAGCAGACGGTCATAAGCGATGACCGGGATGCCCTTTTCCTTGGCAGCCGCGAGAGCCGTGCCGAGGGAAGAACCGTCGATGGAAGCGATGACCAGAACCTTGTCGCCGGAGGAGACCATGTTCTCGATCTGGGAGACCTGCGTTGCCACATCATTGTTGGCATACTGCAGATCGACTTCGAAGCCGGCAGCCTCGAGCTGCTTCTTCATGTTGTCGCCGTCCTGGTTCCATCTCTGCAGATCCTTGGTGGGCATCGCGACACCGATCTTGCCGCCTGCGCTGCCGCCGGCATTGCCGGAAGAAGCGGGAGCAGCCGCACCGCCGCAGCCCGCGAGCAGGCCGAGGGTCATGGACGCTGCAAGAATGGCACTGAGTAACTTCTTCTTCATTGTGTTACCTCCATTTCTTTTTTCAGAGTTTCCGTGCAGAACCATCTCTGCACATTTTGCATGCTATCACCGCGTTCTGCTCATGAAAAGAGGAAATAATTGCGGCACGGGCGGACAAAAAAAGAAGGGGTAGCACGATCTTGACATTACCTCCTGCAAGATTGTGCTACCCCCTCTTCAAACCGTTGTCATAGCGGGCTTTCGGATATTGCCGCATCAAGCCCCGCTCTGCGCGGGATCATGCAGACCGTTCCGGCATCAGCCCATATACTCGCCGTTGTAGCTCACGAGCACCGCGCTGTTCACCCCTTCCATGTCGGCCAGCTCATTGATGAAATCCGTGTTGTCCTCCTTGAGGCGCACCTCGATGTTGAGTTCGAGGCTGCCCTTCTGCGCGCTCTTGCTCTTGACGACATAGCGCTTCACGCGGGGAGCGATATACTCCGCAACGCGCTTCTCCGCCTCGGAGCCGGTGCAGTTAATGACAACGATATAGGGCATGAGGTAGCTCTTCTTATTGACGAAGACGAGGAGCACAAGGCCGATGATGATGCTGCCGAAGACCGCCAGCGGGATCATCCCCGCCGCCAGCACGATGCCGGCTGCGATCGACCAGAAGAGGAAGGCGATATCGAGGGGCTCCTTGATCGCCGTCCGGAAACGGACGATGGACAAGG
>JAFXTJ010000042.1 GCA_017535945.1 Lachnospiraceae bacterium | reverse complement strand
CGTCAGCCTCCGGCACAGGAGGCGGCTCTGCAGGGGAAGAACTGCCGGACGTCCCGTTAAAGGATCTCTATGCGGATCAGTTCCGCACGGGCGTCGCCGTGCAGGCCATCGATAACTTTAACGACCCCACCGCGGAGATCGGCAATCCCGACAAGGAAGCGCTCATCCGGCAGGAATTCAACAGTATGACCTTTGGCAACGAATGGAAACCGGCCTACAATTTCGATCCCGATTCCCCCACATTGTATAAGACCAACCCCGCCGCGGAGGAGCTTCTGACCTGGGCAAAAGAAAACGGGATCCCCGTCCGCGGGCACACCCTCGTCTGGCACAGCCAGTGCAACCCCGCGATCTTTGCCAAGGATTTCAAGGCGCTCTCCGGCGGAAAGCCCGCGAAGGACTGGAACTCGGTCCTGGATCCGGAATGTCTCGTGGACGCTTCCACGCTCGTCAAGCGCCTGCGCACCTATATCCGCGGTGTAATGGAATATACCTATTCCGCCGGGTTCGCCGATACGGTCTACGCCTTTGACGTGATCAACGAGGCGGTCGAGGAGAAGAACGCCGACGGTCTGCGGAACAGCTACTACTATCAGATCATCGGGCCGGAATTCCTCTACTACTGCTTCCTCTTTGCGAGAGAAGCGGAACTGGACTATGCCCGGGAGTATGCCTCCCTCTACGGCCTGGATCCCGACAAGGACGATCTCTCACCGATCCTGCCGAAGCTCTTTTACAACGACTACAACGAGTGGTTCCCGCGGCGGACCGACATCATCCGGCGTTTCCTCACGGAGGATGTCTACAACGCCGGCGGAAAACTGATCAAAAGCGATGCGATCAAAGAAGGCGGCGACGGCACGATCGTGGGCGACGGACTGATCGACGGGATCGGGATGCAGGGACATCTGGACGATACACAGAATATCGACCAGTATATCAAGGCCCTGGAAGCCTACGACGCCATCGTGGACGAGGTGCAGATCACGGAACTCGATGTGGGCGAGACGTCGGCCGGCGAGCAGGGAGAGCAGAAACAGGCGGAGTTCGTGGGTACCTTTTTCCGGCGTCTGCTGGAGGAGCGGGCAGCCGGGATCAATCTCACGGCCGTCACCTGGTGGGGGCTGACCGATGACGCCTCCTGGCGCAAAGGTGCGAACCCGCTGCTTTATCACGGGGACCTGTCGGCGAAGCCGGCTTATAAAGCCCTGCAGCTGGCGGCAAGGGGCGAGACATACGATGCCTCCGATACCTCCGGCGTGCGCGACGCATCGCCTTTGTTCTATGACTTTGAGCCGCGCTCGGAGGGCGGAAAGCTCGTGAATTCGGAGCCCGTGGACATGGGGATCAACAGCCGGGGCAGCGGGCATCAGGCCGCGCTGGAATTCGTCCCGGACGAGAACCACACGGAGGGTGCTCCCATCGGGCGTTCGCTTCTGGTTACCCGCGAGGAGGGCGACGCCACCGTGCGGATCGACATCTCGCGCTTTATCGGCAATACGATCGAGGTAAGTCTCTGGGTAAAAACCGGCGACGCATCGGTCACGCTCGGCGCGGCCGGAGATACGGAACTGGCGCTCACAACGGTTTCATCAAACGGCGACTGGATGGAACTGACTGCCGCCTGCCGCCTCGATGAGGGGCTTTCGTCCGCCGCGCTCTATCTGGAGACCGATGGCAGCGCGGACATGTATATAGACGATGTGTCGGTGGAGGCACAGTAAAAGGCCCGTACTGTTTGCATTTATCCCCGTCAGATGGTACGATAAAGCCGCAGAATCTGAAAGCTTCGGCGGCAAATGCAGGATCCGCTTTGAGGATCATACATAAGCCGCAACTTATACGGAGTCAGAAAAAACGGAGGACAAGAACATGAGCACAAAAGTAACCTTTGACCATTCCAAGACAGCGCCCTTTGTCCGCGCGGACGAAGTAGCCATGATGGAGGCGCAGACAACGGCCGCGGCTAAGATCCTGGCGGATAAGAGCGGCGCCGGCAACGACTTCCTGGGCTGGATCGACCTGCCGGTGGCCTATGACAAGGACGAATTCGCGCGCATCAAGGAAGCGGCGAAACAGATCCGGGAGGATTCCGAGGTCCTCATCGTCATCGGTATCGGCGGATCCTATCTGGGCGCCCGTGCGGCCATCGAGTTCCTGCGCCACAGCTTCTACAATGTCATCGACAAGAGCGTGCGCAAGACGCCCGAGATCTACTTCTGCGGCAATTCCATCAGCGCCACCTATCTGCAGGATCTGCTGGATGTTGTGGGAGACCGTGATTTCTCCGTGAACATGATCTCCAAGTCCGGCACGACGACGGAGCCCGGTATCGCTTTCCGCATCTTCAAACAGCGCCTTATCAACAAGTACGGCCGTGAGGGTGCGGCGAAGCGGATCTACGCTACCACGGATAAGGCAAAAGGTGCACTCAAGCAGGAAGCAGATGCCGAGGGTTACGCGGAGTTTGTGGTTCCCGATGATGTCGGCGGACGCTTCAGTGTACTGACGGCCGTGGGGCTTCTTCCCATCGCGGTCTCCGGAGCCGACATCGACGAACTGATGCGCGGCGCGGCCGAGGGCAGGAAGAATGCGCTGGAGCTGCCTTATGCACAAAATGACGCGCTGCAGTATGCGGCGTTACGCAACATTTTGTACCGCAAAGGCAAGGCGGTGGAGATCCTCGCGAACTATGAGCCGGCCATCCACTATGTCTCCGAATGGTGGAAGCAGCTCTATGGAGAATCCGAAGGCAAGGATCAGAAGGGCATCTTCCCGGCGAGCGTCGATCTGACCACGGATCTGCATTCCATGGGACAGTTCATCCAGGACGGCGCGCGGATCATGTTTGAGACGGTACTCCATGTGGAGAAGACCCGTCACTCGCTCACGATCCCTGCAGAGGAATCCAACCTCGACGGCCTCGGATATCTCGCCGGCAACACGGTGGAATTCGCCAATGACGCGGCAATGAACGGCACGATCCTCGCTCACACGGACGGTCAGGTGCCCAACCTCATGGTCCACATCCCCGAGATGAATGAGTTCTATCTGGGCGAACTCTTCTACTTCTTCGAATTCGCCTGCGGCGTCAGCGGCTATCTCCTGGGTGTCAATCCGTTCAACCAGCCCGGCGTGGAGAGCTACAAGAAGAACATGTTCGCGCTGCTCGGCAAGCCCGGCTACGAGGATAAGACAGAAGAGCTGAAGAAGAGGCTCTCGTAAGACTTCATCCGCAAATCCGACCGGCGGCAAAAAACAAAGGCGTGGCTTCGGCCACGCCTTTTCTTATGTTGGATTTTGTTCGCTGCGCGGCTGTCGCCGCATGCCAAGGACAACAAAAAGCCGGGTGCAAGCAAGCTTGCCCCGGCTTTTCGTTGTCTGTTTTGCGTTGCCAACGCGGCGGTTCGGGCTTAGCCGATTCGCTGCGGCGCACGCGCCTTGCTCATCGGAGCCCTATCGCATGGGCAACACCATCAACTCGCTATCGCTCGTTGGGTGTTGCTCCATTAGTTGGTGATCACTTCTTCCGTCTCCTTGTTGAAGACATGGATCTTCTCAACGTCGAATGCGAACTTGACCTTGTCGCCCGGGCGTGCGGTCGTGCGGGGATTGACCCTCGCGGTGACCGGGAAGCCGGCGAGATCGAAGTACAGGTACACTTCTGCGCCCAGAAGCTCGTAGACGTTGATGGTCGCCTCAAAGGTCGCCTGCGCCATGGAGACACGCGCCTCGTCGTCGTAGACGTTCTCGGGACGGATACCGAAGGTGACGGTCTTGCCGGCGTAGTTGCCCTCGATGAGCTTCTTGGACTTGGCCGGAGGCAGCTCGATCGCCTGACCCGCGAACTTCAGCGCAGCCTTGTCGCCGTTGACGGCCACTTCGGCATCGAGGAAGTTCATCTGCGGGGATCCCATGAAGCCCGCGACGAACAGGTTCTGCGGCTTGTCATACAGATTCTGAGGGGTGTCGACCTGCTGGATGACACCGTCCTTCATAACGACGATACGGGTACCGAGCGTCATAGCCTCGGTCTGGTCATGCGTGACGTAGATGATCGTGGTGCCCAGTCTCTGATGGAGCTTCGCGATCTCGGTACGCATCTGCACACGCAGCTTGGCATCCAGGTTGGACAGAGGCTCGTCCATGAGGAAGACCTTAGGATTACGGACGATGGCACGGCCCATGGCCACACGCTGTCTCTGACCGCCGGACAGAGCCTTGGGCTTGCGGTCGAGGAGATTGGTCAGATCGAGGATCTTGGCCGCATCCTTGACCATCTTGTCGATATCCTGCTTCGGAACCTTGCGCAGCTTCAGACCAAAGGCCATGTTGTCGTACACGGACATGTGCGGATACAGCGCGTAGTTCTGGAAGACCATCGCGATATCGCGGTCCTTGGGCTCCACGTCGTTGACGACGCGGTCGCCGATCTTCAACGTGCCGCTGGAGATGTCCTCCAGACCCGCGATCATACGCAGCGTCGTGGACTTACCGCAGCCGGAAGGGCCGACGAAGATGATGAACTCCTTATCCTGGATCTCCAGGTTAAAGGACTTCACCGCCTCGAATCCGTTGGGATAGACCTTGGTGATGTTTTCGAGTGATAAGCTTGCCATGTTTTCCCTCCTTGATGGTGGTTGCATACCGGCCGGCAGGCCGGCACAGGTGCATGGTTGCACATACGTTAATTATTTTACCCAATCCGTTCTTTTCTGCCTATGGTGGAATTGCACAAAGATGAAGAACGTTCTTTGTGCACTTTGACGAATCAGTGCCGGAAGAACGCCAGCTGCCTCTTGCCGCTGCGCTTCGACTCGTAGAGCGCCTTATCCGCCGACTTGTACAGCGTCTCGAAATCCTTGCCGTCCTGCGGGAAGACCGCCGCGCCGGAACTCGCCGTGATCTCGCGCTTCACATCGACGCCCGCGCGGAAGGAATGGATGAACTCGCGGATCTTACGGGCTTCCTTCTCGATGGTCGCCTCATCCGGGATATTCTTCACGAAGACCATGAACTCGTCTCCGCCGATACGCCCGGAGATATCCGATGCGCGGAACATCGACCCCAGACGGAAACCGAACTCATGCAGCACATCGTCGCCGAATGAGTGTCCCATCGTATCGTTGACCGTCTTGAAATCGTCGATATCCAGGATGAAGAGGACCGACTGCGTCGAGGGATTCTGCTCGATATACTCCTTGATATCGCGCTCCGTCGCCGCCTTGTTGCGCAGACCGGTCAGCTGGTCGTGATCCGCCTTCTCTCCCAGCGCCTGACTCTCCCTGAGCCTGCGGATCTTGGCCACCGTGTTCAGGATGATGATCAGGGCAAAGAAGAGGACCACGGAGATCAGCAGCTCCAGCACGAAGTTCCTGGTCGCCGTGAAGTAATTCGTGGACAGCGCATCGATGAAGCTCCCGCTCACACTCACGCAGGCAGCCCACGCCACCCCCGTCAGCGGGATCTCGATGACCGTATAATTATTGGTGGCATCATACACCGCGTAGCTGTCCTTCTGCGTGATATGATACTTCGCGGTGATATTGGCATTACCGCCGATGAGTGCCCAGTAATCGTTGCCGCGGACGAAATAATCCGAGACCTCGCTGCGCATCAGGATCTGTCCGTCGTCCTTAACGATCGTCATGAGTGACTTGCCCTTGCCGGTCTTGGCGAGCGCATCGATCCAGCTGTTGTCGAAATACAGACATTTGCCGACGGCTCCGTCCTCCATCTCAAACGCGCCGGCGCACACGACCGCGTCGTCAGCCTCCTCCTCCAGATCAAGCTCGTCATCCGTGACATGGAAGACCCGGGTGTCACCGGGCGTCATGGAGACGATCTCCGGATACCAGGACTTGTCCGCCACGGAGAACATGCCGTCGATCCCTGCGGCAAAGGCATCCCCGTTCTCATTGACCACAACGGCGGTATAGCCGTTTGCGGCATGCACCGCTCCCGCAAGCACATGAAGCAGCTGCTCCTGATCCGCGGTGCCCTCCGATGCCTCATCAAAGACCGTGCCCGGCAGACGGCTCATTCCCCTCTGCATCATTGTGACAACAGTCTGTGAGCGGACCAGCTTCATATCCACCGTACGCGCCATGACGAGCGCATCGGCGACCACGTCCGCCTGCGCGCGATCATGCGAATCCTGGATCGTATGATTCAGGAAGATCGCGAGAAAAACAGACACGGCGATCACAAACAGGATGATCGGTGTGAACCACTGGGAATACTGTTTGATGAAGTATTTCCACTTATTCAGCATCATTTCCCTCCTCTTCGGCTGCCGGAGCCGTATCCTCCGGTGCCTCCGCGACCCTGAACTCCTCGTCCGGGGCCTCCTCCGCCTCGGGCTCGAAGCGCTTGAACGTCTTATTATACAGCAGCGCACACACGTAGCCGGGCGCCGAGACCGCAAACATCAGCAGGATCGGGAACAGCCGCATCCCGAAGAAATAGTACAAAATGACCGGCACCAGCGTCATGGCCGCCATGCCGAGCGTCCGCGGAAAAGCGAGCATCGCCATCAGGAACGCATTGCGGATCGTCCCCATGACCGTATTCACAAACCGCGCCTCGATGGGAAAGATCCACAGCGCGATCATGAACATATAGATCGCGATCACGAGGATCGCGATCCGGAAAGCCCGCGGGATACTGCTCATGGCTTCCGTCGTCAGCAGATACACATCGCCCGCGACGAGCGCCGCCACTGCGAGGACGATCGCCGCCAGGATCACCGACTGCCGGAAATTCTCCCGGAAAGACTTGAAGAAGCTCCTCGTGATATACCCTTCCTCATCCCGGACCATCTTCAGCAGGATGTAATGCATCCCGGTGAGTGCCGGCCCTATGAGCAGCGCCGCGAGATACGTCAGCGCGAGGACCGGGACCGTCGGAAGCCTGAGCTCCAGCGTGACCGTAAAGACCACGAGCGCCGGCACCACACAGATCAGCACCAGCAGGTTCACCCAGACCAGATCCGCCATCCTGGACAGACCGCGCATCAGCGGACTGTCGAGATCAAAAAACTTCCCCATTCCTACTCCAGTTCCAACACCATGGGCGTGTAGCGGATCCCGTCCTGGACCTGCTCACTGCCCGTCACCACAAAACCGAGTTTCCTGTAGAACGGCTCCGCGTAATGCGATGCGTTCACCGTGAGGAAACTCCCGCCGTACTCCGCGGCCACCGTCTCCGCGGCCAGCTCCACGAGCGCGCTGCCGATCCCGTTGCGGTGACAGTCCCCCGTAACGAATAACAGGGAAATGTGCACACGGTCGCGCAATGTGAGCATCCCGACCGTCGTCCCGTAGAGGATCGCCACGAACAGCAGGTAGTCCCCCTGTCCCAGGAGCCTTAAGAGCGTCAGATCATCCAGGAATTTCCGGAAATTCTGCCGTCCCTCCGGCGTATAATCCACCGCGTCAAACTCGTTAAAGGTCTTCCATGCCAGTTCCCTGGCCGCATCCCAGTCGGCGCGCGTCCCGCGGCGCAGAGTTACGCCTCTGATGGAAGTCACTTACTGCTCCGCCACCCGCATGACAAAGGCGTATTCGTCCTCGTACACCTGCTGCCTGTCCAGTTCATTATGGATCTCATGCCGCATGCCGTCATAGATCTTGAGCGTCACATCCTGGATATGGCAGACATCGCGGTAGCGCTCGTAGAGCTCCGTGACGCCCTTGCCGTAGCCACCGGTCGGATCCTCGGCCCCGCAGGCCAGGAAGATCGGCAGCTTCTGCGGGATGTTGTACATATCGTCCTCGTCCTGCGTGCGCCGGATCAGCTCGCCCAGCGTGAGGAAGCCGTTGATCGTAAAGGTGAACCCGTAAGCGGGATCTCCCTCATACTGCTTGATATTCTCCGTGTTGTGCGACAGCCATGCGGAAGCTTCGCAGGGCTTCGGGATCCGCTTGTTGTAGCTGCCGAAGATCAGGGAATTGATGAGCGCCGAGTGGTGCTTCTCCCCGAAAAACGCGCGGATGATGAGCGCCAGTGCCCTGGCAAAGCGCACCTCGGCCATGCTCTGCATGCCGGTGGCCTGCAGGATGGCACCCTGGATCCCTGTCCCGTAGCGGCTGATATACTCCCTCGCGATGATCGCACCCATGCTGTGCCCCATGATGACGATGGGCACACCCGGTTTCTCCTCCTGGACGATCTTCTTTAAACGGTGCACATCGCGCACCAGGACCGTCGCCGGATCACGCTTGCAGAAATACCCCCAGGTCCCGTCCTCCGTTTTGGACTTGCCGTGGCCCAGATGGTCATTGCCGATGACCATGATCCCGCGCTCGGCCATCCAGGTGGCATACTCGTCATAGCGGTCGATGGCTTCGCTCATCCCGTGAACGATCTGCAGGATCGCCTTCGGCTCTCCCTCGGGGATCCACTTCTTCGCGTACAGCTTGGTCTCTCTGTCCCGTGAGTCATACCGCATCTCTTCGGTTCTCACTGCCATGATCCGCGCTCCTTCCTGTGGGTCGTATAGCCTGAAACGTCAGATCCTGCCGGCCTTGCGCAGGTTCTCCTGAGCGATCCTCTGACTCTCCTCGTAGGCTTCCTTCTGCCTCCGCGTGATCTCCGCCGTCGCCTCGAGCACCTGCTTCAGGTCCTTCCTCGCAAAGAGGACCGCCGAACCTTCCCGGACCTTGGTCCCGTTCGGATACAGGCCAAAGGTGGAAAGCGTCTCAAAATCGCGTAACGGCACACCGATCGCGTCCGCGGCCTCCGCCGCGCTCCCCGGCATGAAAGGTGCGAGCAGGGAGATCCCGACGGAAATGGACTCCGTCAGGTTGTAAAGAACGGTCTTCAAACGGGCCTGGCGCCCCTCGTCCTTGGCCAGGATCCAGGGCTCCGTCTCATCGATATACTTGTTGCTGCGCTTAAAGATCTTAAAGATCTCGGTCAGCGCGTCCGCGACGCGCAGCTCCTCCATCAGCGCCTCCACGCGCTCATAGGTGCCCGCGACGAGCTCCTTTAATTCCGCGTCCACCGGCTCCGCCGCACCCGTATCCTCGACGATGCCGCCGAAATACTTGTTGCTCATCGCCACCGTGCGGGAGACGAGATTGCCGAGCGTGTTCGCCAGATCGGAGTTGTAGCGCTCCACCATGAGTTCCCAGGTGATGACGCCGTCATTGTCATAGGGCATCTCGTGCAACACGAAGTAACGCACCGCGTCGACGCCGAACAGGTCCGCCAGATCGTCCGCGTAGATGACATTTCCCTTGGACTTGGACATCTTCTCACCGCCCTGCAGGAGCCACGGATGGCCGAAGATCTGCTTCGGCAGCGGCAGATCCAGCGCCATCAGAAAGATCGGCCAGTAGATCGTGTGGAAACGGACGATGTCCTTGCCGATCAGATGGAGATCCGCCGGCCAGTACTTGTCAAAGAGCGGATCGTTGTTACCGTCGCAGTCATATCCGATGCCCGTGATATAGTTGCTCAGGGCATCCAGCCATACATAGACCACATGGTTGGGATCAAAATCGACCTGGATCCCCCACTTGAACGAGCTCCTGGAGACGCACAGATCCTGCAGTCCCGGCAGGAGGAAATTGTTCATCATCTCATTCTTCCTCGCCACGGGCTGGATGAATTCCGGATGCGTGTTGATATAGTCGATCAGGCGGTCCGCGTATTTGCTCATCTTAAAGAAATACGCTTCCTCCGCCATGGGCTTGACCGGCCCTCCGCAGACGGGGCAGTTGCCCTCCTCCGTCAGCTGGCTCTTGGTATAGAAAGCCTCGCACTCCTGACAGTAAAGTCCGTCGTAGCTGCCCTTATAGATATCCCCCTGATCGTAGAAACGCTTGAAGATCTTCTTGATCTGCGCCTCGTGATCAGCATCCGTCGTGCGGATGAAGCGGTCATAGCTCGCGCCGAGCAGATCGCAGAGCCTCTTGATCTCCGCCGCGGTCTGATCCACGAACTCCTTGGGTGTGGCGCAGCCCGCCTCGATGGCGCGGATCTCGATCTTCTGTCCGTGCTCATCGGAGCCTGTCAGGAAATGGACATCATAGCCGTCCGCTCTCTTGTATCGCGCGATGGCATCCGCCAGCACGATCTCGTAATTGTTGCCGATATGCGGCTTGCCCGAAGTATAGGCGATTGCCGTTGTCAGATAGTATTTGCCCTTGTCTTTCATATTCCGTACCCTCCTCAGCTGCAGAGGATCTCGCAGCCGTCTTCCGTCACCACCAGTTCCACTTCCCACTGGGCGGAAGGCATTCGATCCGCCGTATAGACGGTCCAGTCATTCTCCTCGTCCACAAAGATCTCATCCTTGCCCATATTGACCATGGGTTCGATGGTAAAGACCATCCCGGGCACCATGAGCATCTCCGTGCCGGGCTTGGATACATAACTCACGAAAGGATCCTCGTGGAATTCGAAGCCGCAGCCATGGCCGCCGATCTCGCGGACCACACTATAGCCGTTGTCCAACGCATGCTGATGGACGGCGCTGCCCATGTCTCCTAGACGCATCCAGGGTTTCACGGCCCGGATCCCGATCTCCATGCACTCCTTTGTGACCTCGACGAGCCTGCGCTTTTCCGCGGAGACATCGCCGATCAGGAACATCCGCGAGGAATCGGAGAAATACCCGTCCAGGATCGTGGAACAGTCCACGTTGATAATGTCTCCGTCCTGCAGGATATCCTCCGCGCTGGGGATCCCGTGGCAGACCTGATCATTGATCGAGGTGCAGCAGCTCTTCGGGAACTCCTTGTAATTCAGGGGTGCCGGGATCCCTCCCATCCGTCTCGTGGTCTCCTCGACGATGGTATCGATCTCCAGCGTGCTCATGCCGGCGCCGATCCGCGCCGCGACCGCATCCAGCGCCGCCATGTTGATCTCGGCGCTCTTTTTGATCTTATCGATGTCCGACTGCTTTTTTAACGACGAGCGCTGCGGCACGGGTACTCCCTGCCGCTCGAAATGGATGATCTTCTCGTCAAACGCCTCGTGACAATGCTTGTATTTTTTGCCGCTCCCGCACCAGCAGGGGTCGTTGCGGTTGAGTTTTGTGTACATCCGTATGCCGGTCCTTTATAAAATATAACATGTTATTTTATCATGATTCCCGCATTTTTGCAAGGAAACGCTCGCAATTCGCGGTAATGTCGCCCTTGAACAGCGCCGACCCCGCGACGATGACATTGGCGCCCGCCTCAAGCACGATGGGCAGAGTCTCGTCCGTGATGCCGCCGTCCACCTGGATGTCCGCGTCGATCCCGGCCTCGTCCAGCATCCGTCTGGTCTGACGGATCTTGTCCGTGGTCTCCGGGATGTAGGCCTGCCCGCCGTAGCCGGGGCGCACCGTCATGACGAGCAGCTGCTCAAGTTCCTTGAGGAACGGCTTGAACACCGAGACATCGGTCTCGGGCTTGATCGCCATGCCTGCCTTTTTCCCGCGGGCGTGGATCTTTTCGATCAGCGCCGTGAGCTCTTTGGGCTCTCTCGCCACCTCCTCGTGAAAGGTGAGAACCTCCGCGCCCAGGTCGATGAACCGGTCGATATAGCGGATCGGATCAAGGATCATCAGGTGCACGTCAAAGGTGAGCTTTGTGTGGGGCCGGAGGCTCTTGATGATGGGCATACCAAATGTGATGGACGGTACAAAGACACCGTCCATCACATCAATGTGCAGATACTGCGCTCCGGCGGCCTCAGTCTCGGCCACCTGCTCTCCCAGTCTCGTAAAATCCGCCGACAGGATCGACGGAGAAAGGATCTTCTCTCTCACTTATTTCACAAACGCGCGAACCGCATTCGCCACGCCCTCACCGTCAAGACCGTACTTGTGGACCAGCTCCGCTGCCGTGCCGGACTCGCCGTAGACATCCTGCATGCCGAGCTTCTTCACCGGGGTGGGAGCAAGCTCCGCGAGCGCATCGCAGACGGCGCTCCCCAGTCCGCCGATCACGGAATGCTCCTCGACCGTGACGACGCGCCCGGTCTTCTTTGCGCTCTTCGCGACGAGCTCCACATCAAGGGGCTTGATGGTGCAGATGTTGATGACCTCGGCGTCGATCCCCTCGGCCGCCAGCGCCTCCGCAGCCGCCAGCGAGGAATCCACGCAGATGCCGGTGGCGATGATGGAGACATCCTTGCCCTCTCTGAGCACCGTTCCCTTGCCCAGCTCGAACTTGTAATCCGGACGGTCATTGATCACCGTGCAGGCCGCGCGGCCGAAACGGATGTAGACGGGGCCCTGATGCTCCACGGCCGCGCGCACGCAGGCCTTGGCTTCGATATCATCTGCGGGGCACATGACCACCATGCCCGGGATGACACGCATCAGCGCGAAGTCCTCGTTGCACTGATGGCTCGCGCCGTCCTCGCCGACCGTGATGCCGGCATGGGTGCCGCCGATCTTGACGTTGAGCTTGGGATAGCCCACGGAGTTGCGCACCTGCTCAAAGGCACGGCCCGCCGCGAACATCGCGAACGCGCTGACGAACGGGATCTTGCCGCAGGTGGCGAGACCCGCCGCGATATCCATCATGTTGGCCTCCGCGATACCGCAGTCGATATGGCGGTCGGGAAACTCCTTCTTAAAGGTCGCCGTCATCGTGGATGCCGCCACATCGGCGTCCAGGACGACAAGATTCGGGTATTCGGCGCCGAGTGCCTTGAGGGCTTCGCCGTAGCTGACTCTGGTTGCAATCTTTTTCACATCGCTCATTTTCCTGCCCTCCTTACGCCAGTGCCTTGTCGATCGCTTCCAGATCGGCCATTGCCTTGGCATACTCCTCATCGTTGGGTGCCTTGCCGTGCCAGCCGACCTGGTTCTCCATGAAGGAGACGCCTTTGCCCTTGGTGCTCTTGGCGACGATCGCCGTGGGCATGCCCTTGGTCTGCTTTGCCTCCTCAAAGGCGGCGCGGATCTGGTCGAAATCATGCGCATCGATGTTGATCACATGGAAGTTGAAGGCCTCGAATTTCTTATCGATCGGATAAGGGGAGCAGACCTGGTCGACAGGGCCGTCAATCTGCAGGCCGTTGTTATCCACGATCACCACGAGGTTGTCGAGCTTACGGAAACCGGCGAACATCGCCGCCTCCCAGACCTGGCCTTCCTCCAGCTCCCCGTCGCCCAGCATCGTGTAGACGCGGTAGCTCTTGTTGTCCATCTTGCCCGCGAGCGCCATGCCGCATGCCGCGGAGATGCCCTGCCCGAGGGAACCGCTGGACATATCCAGCCCCGGGAGGTACTGCATCGAAGGATGCCCCTGCAGACGGGAACCCAGATGCCGCAGCGTCTTCAGCTCTTCCACCGGGAAGTAGCCGCGGTTTGCCATCGCGGAATAGAGTCCCGGCGCGCAGTGTCCCTTGGACAGGACGAAGCGGTCGCGGTCGGGATCGTCGACTTTGGCCGGATCGATGTGCATCTCCTCGAAGTACAGGTAGGTCATCAGATCCGCGCTGGAGAGGGAACCGCCGGGATGTCCCGCCTTGGCAGCATGCACGGCTGTCAGGACCCCTTTGCGGACCTCATTGGCTTTTTTCTGGAGCTCTTTGTTGGTCATGGGCTTTCTCCTTCGCTATTGATGTAAGTTGAGACGCATCCGCGCGCTTAACGGCGCAGATACGCACAATACCACGGACTCTATCCTATCACAAACAGAGGGAGTAGTCGAGAGTGAAAGGGGATTTTTCGGGTGGTTTCCGGATGGTTTTGGCTGTTATCCTGTGCCGCGGCGGTGGATGCTGCGCCTCCCCTATACCTGCATCCGCGGCTTTT
>JAFXTJ010000041.1 GCA_017535945.1 Lachnospiraceae bacterium | reverse complement strand
GGCTAAGGTGCTTCTGGGCGCCATGATGGAAAACCATCCGGACAATATCATCATCTACGGGAACTCTTCCCTGAATGTCATGTATGACGCGGTGTCGCGGGCGATGACCCACGGCGTCATGGGGAATACGCCCTGGTGCAAGCTCGAGCACCCCAAATTCCTCTGTCCCGTGCCCGGTTATGACAGACATTTCACGATCACCGAGTATTTCGGGATCGAGATGATCCCCGTCCCCATGACCCCGACGGGGCCCGACATGGACGAAGTGGAGCGGCTCGTATCCTCCGATGAGATGATCAAGGGCATCTGGTGCGTGCCCAAGTATTCCAATCCGCAGGGCATTTCGTATTCCGATGATACCGTGCGGCGTTTCGCGAGATTAAAGCCCGCAGCGAGGGATTTCCGCATCTTCTGGGACAACGCCTACTGCGTGCATCACCTTTATCCCGACCATCAGGATCACATCATCGAGATCCTCGGGGAATGCAAAAAAGCCGGCAATCCGGATCTGGTCTACAAGTTCGCATCGACCTCCAAGATCACCTTCCCGGGGAGCGGGATCGCGCTGCTCGCCACGTCGGAAAACAACCTCGTGGATATCAAGAAGCAGCTGCGCTGCCAGACCATCGGCCATGATAAGGTGAACCAGCTCAGGCATGTGCGCTTCTTCAAGGACTTCAACGGACTCGTCGCCCACATGGCCAGACACGCGGAGATCCTCCGGCCGAAATTCGAGACGGTGGAGGAGATCCTGGAAAGAGAGCTCGGCGGTCTCGGGATCGGCACCTGGACCAAGCCCCGCGGCGGCTACTTCATCAGTTTTGATTCGCTGCCCGGCTGCGCAAAGGCGATCGTCGATCACGCGAAGAAAGCAGGTGTCACGATGACGCCCGCAGGCGCCACCTGGCCCTACGGCAAGGATCCGGAGGACAAGACCATCCGCATCGCGCCGACCTATCCGCCGCTTGCGGACTTAAAGGTCGCGGCGGAGCTGTTCGCTCTGTGCGTGAAACTGGTATCGGCAGAAAAGCTGCTGGAAGGGATGAACTGAGACAACATGGTTTACGGTTGAGAAAAAGGCTCCGCATCGAGTGCGGAGCCTTTCAGATTGCAGACAAACCCATCTTTGCCAAAACGATGCTAAGATACCTGACCATCGTCCTACGATCCGGAGGCTTTTTTGCGCATATTTGCGGATTTTTCATGTCGACCGCAGGCTTACGGTTTGATATAATGGCTATATGGCTAAATTGGGGAAAAAGATAATCAATTTCTTTAAGCTGATCCATCTGCGTACCATTCTGATCATCATAGTACTGTTTCTGATCCTGAGCCTGGCTATTTATTTGGCACTGGGAGGGGATGCATCCGAGGATTCCTTCTTTGATGTGCTCATGTATAATATCCTGGCTATAATGGGAAATGACTATCAGTTTACTGATCAGCCGGTAGCCCGTGCGTTGGGTATATTTATCCTGACCTTCGGCGTATTCGGATTTTCCGCTATCACGGGTTATATCTCATCGGCTTTTGTGGCTAAGAAGCTTAATCAGGAGAGGGGCGTTCGCAAAATGAAGAATATGAAAAACCATATCATCATCTGTGGCTGGAAAAGCGATATGAAGATCCTGATCACAGAGATATTGAGGAAAAACAAGAATCTGCAAGCCTCGGATATCATCCTGATCAACAATGCGGATGACCTGAAAATGCAGATGGTCAGGGAAGATGAGGATATGAAGGGGTTGAATATCCTGCGCGGAGATTTCACCGAGGAACAGACACTTCTGGCCGCCAATGCAAAAGAAGCATCAAAGGTACTGATAGTCGGAGAAAACCAGGATAATCTTGATGCGGAGCTTATTGATTCCAGAGTATTTGTCAGCGCATTGCTTTTCCGTAATCTGAATCCCAAATGTCATATCTGCGCGGAGATCAAGACCGAGAGATACAAGAACTATCTGGAGGCACAGAACTGTGCCGAAGTCATATATACAGAGGAGTATACCCGGTATATCCTGACCACATCCACTAACTACAGCGGTATGAGTAAGGTGATGTCATCGTTTCTGGATAACGGTGACGGAGTATCCGTTCAGATCGCGCCGGTCAGACCGGAATGGATCGGCAGGACATACGGAGAGCTCTTTGCGTGGTATAAACAGAATCAGGGCATATTGCTGCTTGGGGTTCTTAAAAATATGGGCGTGGAAAAGGAATTAAAGCATCATATCCTTTCCGAAGCCCAGAAATCGACGAACTACGGCGAGATAATCAGGAAACTCAAGGATGTGAAGACTCTTGAAACCAATGAGCCCTGTCTTAATCCGGACGATGGACTGATCCTGGAAAGCAGTATGGGTGCTATTATTCTCGGGGAGGAAGTATGAGCGGGGTATATGAGCAGTTAACACAGTTCCCTATATTTTCGGGGATCAGCGAGAACGAACTGCAGGAACTGGCAGGTGAGCTGTCTCTTAAGAGCTTCGATGCCGGAAATGATATCATCCGTGAGGGAGATACCGGAGAGGAGATGTATCTGCTCACGGAAGGCACCGTGGATGTGATCAAAAAGACCATGTTCGGTGACAGCTATGTCTGCGCAACTCTCGACAGCGGCAAGCACTGTGTCTTCGGTGAGATGGCGCTTATAGACAGTGATGTAAGGAGTGCTACGGTGAGAGCCAAGACGGCCTGCTCGACGCTCGTCATTGATAAGGACGCTTTTGACAGATATATCAATGCGCATCCTTCGACCGGTATCGTGCTGCTTAAGCTGATCAGCATCAGTCTGGTACGCAACTTGAGAGAAGAGAACAATAATCTGGAGCTTGTATATCAGGCTCTGATAGATGAGATAGAGAATTCGTAACGGAAGGAATGACGATGTACAAAGTCGATGAATTACTCCTGTTGGAGATACTGACAAATGCGTTTAATGTGACCGGCATGACTCCCATACTGGAGACCGAAGGTATGACTGTCGGCGAATATATGAACGGTGTTCCGCTGGATCAGATAGATGATACGACGGATTTCGGTGCGTATATGACCGGCTTCGACTGGAAGAATATGATCATGGCCATCAGGAGAAATCCTGATCTGTGTAAGGCGTATATCGCCGAGACACATCTGGATGACGCATACGGTGCGGGAGGCGGCATATCCATTGTATTTCTGAATAAGGATGAGCAGGAGGCTGTTATCGCTTTCGGGGGAACGGCCAACGAGGAATGGTACGATGATTTCGTCGGAGCGAATCAGGTAGATTCACTGCAGCAGATCAATGCTCTGGAGTGGTATAAGAGAGCATATACCAGACACGGCCTCAATAAGTATACCGTGACTGTGACCGGACACTCCAAGGGCGGTAATAAGGCCAAATATATCACCGTCCTCAATGATACGCCGGACAGATGTGTTTCATTTGACGGGCAGGGATTCTCGGATAAGTTTATTGAGTTCTACAAAAAAAGAATACAGCTGAGGCAGTCCGTTATAGAGAACCACAATATTGACTACGATTACGTGAATATCCTGATGAACGATATCGGATCCAGGACGTATTACATCGGATATGATTACGGCGTTGGCGGATTCGCCGAGAGTCACAGCCCGAACACATTCTTTGATTTCGGTGAGAACGGTGAATACACCATGCGTGTCAATCCGAACGGCCAGAGTCCGGAGATGCAGATACTGGATCAGTTCTTTAACAGTATGATACGTTCCGGTGTCAGCGATAAGGAGCGCGATGAGACCGATATGCTGGTCGGCCAGCTGGCTCAGCGGGCTTTCCAGATGGAAAAGGATGACTCTGTATCGGATTACATCAATTATCTGTGCGATATGATCCGGGATGACAGATATTCGGATAATGTGGCATATATCCTGGCATTTATCATCATATATTCCCGGGAGAATACCGAGTTCCTCGGTGCACTTAAGAACGTGATGATGAGTTTCGGGGCTGATAATGTAGTCAAGCTCCTGGATATGTTCTCTGAGCTGATCAACTCTCCGACGATCAGCAGGATTGCCAATCTGACCAACTTCGTGATCATGCACGCAAACGGTATGGTGGTCAAACAACTGCGCGCCATAGCGCTGAAGAAATACGGTGTCGATCTGACAGCTGATCAGATCAGGGGGTTGCTCCAGATCATATCGATGACCAAGGAGACCATACGCACACTCAAGATCAATATGGACGGCTCTGATATCGTAGTGGAGGATATTCTGGATGATGAGGATGACGAGCTGACTCTGCCTGAAAACCTGGATATCGTAGTTCTGGCAGGTGGTCTGTCCAACGAGCGTAATCTGTCACTCAGATCCGGTCTGAATGTCTCCGAGGTTCTGAAGAACAGCGGCCACAACGTGATCCTTCTGGATGCGTTTATGGGTTACGGCGAGCGGGAGATATCCATTAAGAACGCATTCGCCGATCCTGAGAAATACTCTTTGCCTCCGCATGAAGTGTCCGATGAGATCCCCGATCTGTGGGCGGTTAAGAGGAGACGCGCGGATAAGTCCGATTCTTTCTTCGGTCCGAACGTGTTGCAGATATGCAGACAGTGTGATGTCGTGTTCATCGCGCTTCACGGAGCCAACGGAGAGAACGGCAGGGTTCAGGCTGCGTTTGATGTTCATGGAATAGACTATACGGGATGTGATTATTTCTCGTCCGCCATATCTTCCAATAAATTCAAGGCAAAGCAGCTGATGCGTGAAGCCGGGGTGCCCGTGCCCGACGGATATACGGTATGCAAGGGTGATAACGTTGTTTACCCTGAGGACTTTGATATCGCTTATCCTGTCATCGTAAAGCCCAATAACGGCGGTATCGGTCTGGGCATAACGGTGGCAAATGATAAGACCTCATACCGCAAGGCTCTGACGGAAGCTATCAGATGGGATAATGAGGTGCTGGTTGAGGAGTATATAAGCGGCAGAGAATTCGCTGTGGGTACGATCGACGGCATGGCTCTGCCTGTGATCGAGACTCTGCCTCTGGAGACGACAGAGGAAAACACCGGATTATCCAGGAAGGGCGAGCGTATGCGCAAGTGCCCGGCAGATATTACATCGGAGCTTGCGGATAAGCTTATGGAAGCTGCTGAGACCGTGACGAAAGTACTGGGCGTAAACGCTTATGCCAAGATGGATTTTATCGTTCGCGATAACGGCGATTTCGTATGCCTGGAGTGCGACTCACTGCCTCAGTTATATCCGGATGCTCAGCTTGTACAGGAAGCCAAAGCAGCCGGTATGAGTTTTGAGGATCTGTGCAGCAAGATCCTGGAACTGAGTCTGATCGAGCGTGCGCACAGCACTACCTGACCATCAGGGCGATCAGCTGCGGCCGGCTTTTTCCTCAAACAGTCTGTTGAAAAACCCGATCCGTCCGAACGCGCTCGGATAGATCCCCATCACCAGAAATACACTGACCGTATAGCGCACGGTCCTGAAGAGCATCGCCGCCATGGTCTCGCTGGCGCGGAATTCCGCTGGAAACGGCAGTTTGATCAGTGTGTTTGCCGCGAGAAAGATCGCGAGTCCGCAGGTCATCCGGAGCAGGATCCGCGGGACATTCTTCGTCCCCCTGAAGTTCACGAAATGTCCGTCAAACGCCCGCGCTGCGAGAAATCCCCACAGCAGACCAAGAGAACTGTAGAAATCGTCGCTCTTGCAGAAGAAGATCCCGAGAGCAGGCACGATCGCTGCCAAAACACAGTATTTCTCCTCGCCGAGCTTTGCCCTGAGGACAGGCACCAGGAAGATGAGGATCACGCCGAGCAGAAAACCGCAGAGCACATCGGTCGGGTAATGCGCGCCGACGACGACTCTTGAGAGGCCCACGAGGAACGGTACCGCAAAAGCAAGGACGGTGAGGATCCTTTGCAGGAGAACGTTGTGCGAGCCGTCCAAGCCTTCCCGTTTCACCTGCCACGCAAGACTCCCTGCCAGTGCCGCGGAATTGGAGGAATGCCCGCTCGGGAAGGAATACCCCTGGGCGGACACATCATAGATATCGGCAGCCGGCTCCACGGGACGGTAGATATCGACCCCCTCATGGTCGAAGTACGGGCGGCGCCGCAGGAACACATTCTTCACCATGGTGCACAGGACGTTATTGAGCAATACGCAATGTCCGAGCGCGATCCCGCAGGCCTTGTCATAGCCCCAGTAGAAGAAACCCACGACGATGATCAGAAAGACGGCCTCACCGAAAAAAGACAGATGTGAAATGAGACCGATGATATCCGCTCCCAGTGACTTTTGCAGGTTTCCCATGAGGGCCGGCTCCCAGCCCATATACCAGGTGTTTCCCATGTGATTCTCCTTGTTCTGTCGGATTTTAGTGCTTTGATTATAGCGCTTGTTTTCGTCAGGGGCAAGGAGGGGGAGAGGGAGCGGTCAGGCTCAGCGCTTCACCTCGAAAACCGGCTCATGAACTTCCAGGCTTCTTCACAGGTGTGGGGCCTGCAGTCGTGGCCCTGTTTGCTGATGCTTGCGAGCGCGGTCGTCTCCTCGCCGTTCTCGTCCGTGAAGTAATGGATCGTGAGGGTGCTGCCCTTCGAGGTGTCCTCGATCTTTTCCACGCGGTCTCCGGTCACACCCCAGATCGGCTCGTCCCAGGATTCGCGCTCTTCATACTTTGCCGTATACGGCTTTTTCAGGCGGTTCACTTCAAACACATAGCGGATCCTGTCCGTGCATTTCTCCGCCTGGAACGGCAGCTCCGGCAGAGGACTTTCTTCGCCGCCCGCATAGAACAGCGGAACGGGGTGCGTCCGGTTGATTTCTACCGGCGCGGGTTTGCCGTAGATATTGAGCCCCACTTCAAAGGTGGCATCCATCGGAGCGAGTGCCGCGAACACCTCCGGATACTCCTGGAACAGATCCCAGCTCTTGCAACCGCCCATCGAAAAACCGGTTGCATAGAGGCGCTTTTCGTCGATGGGATACTTCTTTTTCAGAATATCAAGAAGCTCGATTATCTCGCTTGCCGTACTGTTGACATGATTCTCCACGGCGATCAGCAGGAAACCGTATTTGTTTGCGATCCTGTTCCAGCCGGATTCGTAGGAAATGTAGAACGCCGAATCGCCGCCTCCGTGAAACGCAAGTACGGTGGGCAGGCTGCGTGCGCCCGTAAGTTCTTTGTTGTACCACGCGACATAGCCGATCCGGCGCTCCGTGGTATCGCGGTCATCCCCGTCGTTGTCAGGTGTTGTCTTTACAGTCACGACGCCCGGCTCTCTGACGATCCCCATCTCATCGATGTCGGGGTTCTCTTTCAGAACGCCGACCCAGCGTTTATACTTCCATACAAATGAGTGAAAATCCTGCACCGTATCCGCCGCGTCCTTTACCAGCAGATGATCGCAGGCTTCACGGAGCGAACGGTTGACTTCTTCGGAATTGCCGACGGATACCACCGGGATATCCCTGCGCCCGGGGTGCGGGACCACGGACAGGTTTTCGAGGATCACGCAGGCCGGTGTGATCTCACCGGGCCCCCAGAGGTATTCGCCCGATACAGTATCCAGAAGGTGCTCCGCGATGTGATCCGCCGACTTCCCGTAACCGTAGACGGCCGTCCGGAAGATGGCGCCGCGGATGTACTTGTCCTGCCATTCCCCGGTAAACCGGTCTCTGCTCTTCACATAGCCGTCCTGATAATACTGATGGATCCTGGAATCTGCGATGACATCCGCGAACAGGGAAGCCGGCGCGTCATCCCAGCCGTGCTCCGATGTGGGATAGATGAACACCACACTGCCCGAGTATTCTTCTGCAATGGCGGAGAATCCGCGTTCGTCGGAAAACCGGACCGCTTCCTCCTGCGTCATCTCCTTTTCCTCAAAGATCAACAGGTACGGCGCGAGATAGCCGAAGTTCACGATGTCCGCGAGGGGGTGCTGCTTCTGTACATATACCTTGGCACGGAAGGAGCCGAAATCAGCCGACCAGAATTTCCTGCCGTCATTGAGAGCGGTTACCTGCGGTGCATCTTTGAGTCCCATGAGATCACCTCCGATCGTCCGGAAAAGGATATGTATGCGTCCATCTTTGATTCTATGAGAAAACCCGTTCGCGGGCAAGCGGGAATTGATGATTGTCTGACGCTCCTTCCATTGTCTCTTTCTCATCACACCGATCACAGGTACTATTTGCTGGGAAAGTGTTTCGAAATGAAACCATCCGAAAATCAGTCTGCCGCAAAAGGGGGATCGGTGAATTGTAGCAGGCTGATTTTGGAGTGTTAGCCTGCAGAAAATGGCGAATCAGCGAAAAGCAGCAGGCTCACGGTTTGAGACATCGGGCAAATCTGCTGACAACCAGATATGGGCGGGCTGTGAAAAGCAATTTTTACTGTCGGAAGATTAAATTCACACCCTTGCACACGCGGAAGAATTGCACTATAATATCGGACTGATAGCGTATTGCATCGGGGAGCGTACTGACAATGCAGAAAAAGGTGTTTCAACTTCTGGTGGATAACACGTCCGGTGTCCTTTCGAGGATCTCCGGACTGTTTTCACGCAGAGGCTACAATATCGAGAGCATCACGGCCGGCGTGACGGCGGATCCGAGGTTCACCAGGATCACGATCGTGACGTCCGGGGATGAGCAGATCCTGGACCAGATCGAGAAGCAGGTGGCGAAGCTCGTGGATGTGCGCGATATCCGGGAACTTGCGCCGGAGGACAGCGTCTACCGCGAACTGTGCATGGTCAAGGTGCGGGTCGACGCCGAGAAACGCCCCGGCATCGTGTCGGTGGCCGGGATCTTCCGTGCCAATATCATCGATGTGGGGCCGGAGAGCATGATCATCGAGATCACCGGCAATCAGGGCAAGATCGAGGCATTCTTAAAGCTTCTGGACGGCTACGAGATCCTGGAGCTGGCCCGGACCGGCATCGCGGGCTTAAACCGCGGCGCGGATAAGGTCATTTACCTCGACGACTAACAGTATTCCATGATATCTCTATCATCAACATAATAAAAAGGAGGAAGTAACATGTCACAGGATGCGAGGATTTTCTACCAGGAGGACTGCGATCTGTCTGTATTAAAGGATAAGACGATCGCCATCATCGGCTATGGCTCCCAGGGCCATGCCCATGCCCTCAATCTCAAGGAGAGCGGCCTCAATGTCATCGTCGGTCTCTACGAGGGCTCCAAGTCCGCGGAAAAGGCAAAGGCACAGGGGCTGGAGGTCTACAAGACCGCCGAGGCAGCCAAGAAGGCCGATGTCATCATGATCCTCATCAACGACGAGAAGCAGGCGAAGATGTATAAGGAAGACATCGAGCCCAACCTGAAGGCCGGCGATATGCTGATGTTTGCCCACGGCTTCAACATCCATTTCGGCCTCATCAAGCCTCCCGCCGACGTCGATGTGACGATGATCGCTCCCAAGGCGCCCGGCCACACCGTACGCAGCGAGTATCAGGCCGGCAAGGGCACGCCCTGCCTGGTGGCGGTCCATCAGGATGCTTCCGGTAAGGCTCTCGAGAAGGCACTTGCCTACGGCGCGGGGATCGGCGGCGCCCGTGCGGGACTGCTGGAGACCACCTTCCGCACCGAGACCGAGACGGATCTCTTCGGCGAGCAGGCCGTGTTGTGCGGCGGCATGTGCGCGCTGATGCAGGCAGGCTTTGAGACCCTCGTGGAGGCGGGCTACGATCCGCGCAACGCATACTTCGAGTGCATCCATGAGATGAAGCTCATCGTCGATCTGATCTATCAGTCCGGCTTTGCCGGCATGCGTTACTCCATCTCCAATACGGCGGAGTACGGCGACTATGTCACGGGTCCCAAGATCATCACGGAAGAGACCAAGAAGACCATGAAGAAGATCCTGTCGGATATCCAGGACGGCACCTTTGCCAAGGAGTTCCTGCTCGACATGTCCGATGCCGGCGGCCAGGTCCACTTCCAGGCCATGCGCAAGCTGCACGCGGAGCATCCCGCGGAGCAGATCGGCACGGAGATCCGCAAGCTCTATTCCTGGAACAACGAGAACGACAAGCTGATCAACAACTGATCCGGCAGGAGATTCGTGGGGACAGCCGTCACGAAAACCGGAGGAAATGCCCGGGGGAAAACGCTCTTCGCAGCGTTTTCCCTCGGTTTTCTTGTCTATTTATTGAGTGTCCTGCCCATCATCCTCCGTCACGGAGGACTGTTTTTCTACTACGGGGACTATAACGTCCAGCAGGTACCTTTTTACATCCTGGCGCATCGCGCCGTCCGCGAAGGCAATCTCTTCTGGAACTGGAAACTGGATCTCGGCGGTTCCATGATCGGCGATTTTGCCTTTTATCTGTGGGGGAGCCCGTTCTTCTGGCTCACGATCCCCTTCCCCGAGTCCATGATCCCGTATATCATGCCGTTCCTCATGGCACTCAAATTCGGGTTCGCGGCCATGACGGCTGCGATCTGCTTCCGCCGCTATGTCCGCGGGGCGGCTCCCCTGCTCATCGGGGCGTTGCTCTACGCGTTTTCGGGCTTTCAGGCCTGTAATATCGTTTTCCAGCATTTTGCCGATGTGACGGCGTTCTTTCCGCTCCTGATCTACACCTTTGACGAGCTGATGCTCACGGATCACGGCAGGGGAGAGCAGGCCTTCACGCCGGGAGGGAGGCGGTTCGCCGCCTTTGCTCTGACGGTCTGTCTGATGTCCGTGATCAACTATTATTTCTTCTTCGGACAGATCATCTTCCTGCTTCTGTATTTCGTGATCCGCTATGTGCCGGGAGAGTCCCGGGTCAATATCCGGCGGATGTTCCTGCGGGCTCTGTGCGGAGGCGCTCTTGGTGTGCTCCTGGCATCCTTCTTCCTGCTGCAGGCTTTTTACGGCGTCAGCGGGAATACCCGCCTGGCGGATGTGCTCACGGGGTATAATCTGCTGATCTACGAGAGCATGAAGCTCCCGTATGCGATCGTCAAGAGCTTTGCGATGATCCCCGATATCATCGGCAAAGGAACCCTGTTCTACACGGATGCGATCCGCATCTCCTCGCTGGCGGGCTACCTGCCGCTGTTCGGACTTTCCGGCGTCGCGGCATTCTTCTTTGCCCACAAGGGACAGCCGGACTGGCGCAAGCGGCTCCTCACCGTCTGCGGCCTCATCGCGTTCGTGCCTTTCTTTAACGCCGCTTTTTCGCTGTTCAACAATCAGTATTACGCGCGGTGGTTCTACATGCCGATCCTGTTCATGGCTGTCATCACGGCCCAGCAGATCGAGCGCGGCAAATACCCCGAGTGGAAGATGGGTTCCATGGTGGCGGTGTTCCTGTTCCTGTTCATGCTGACGGTGGCGCTCCTGCCGTCCAAGGACGCGGAGGGGGAGATCCGCTATCTCAACATGACGGACAATCCGGACCTGTTCTGGCGGGAGGTCAAGGGAACGGCCATCATGATCATCGCCCTGATCCTGCTCGTCAATTTCGTACACGGGAGAAAGCTCAGACAGGTCGCGTTTCTTGCCGCCACGGTGATATCCTGCTTCATCACCACCTATGTGGTGCTCGAGAACGGCGCCGGCCTCATCAATGATTTCGGCATGCGGGAGTGGAAGAAGCAGATGCTCGACACCCGGCCCGCACTGCCGCAGGACGGCTTCTACCGGGTGGAGACCGATTCGACGTCGACCAATTATGAGATGGTATGGGGCATTCCCACGATCCACTGCTTCCTGAGCACGGTACCGTCGGAGATCTTTGATTTCTATCAGGACGTGTCGGATGTCTCCCGATGGGTGGAATCCAATCCGCCGATGTCCCGCGTGGGGCTCAGGGCGATCATGTCAGCCAGATACTATCTGGAGAATTCGGTCATCAACACGGACGGCGAATTCGGCCGGGGGCAGGGTGTGGAAGGTTATGTCCAGGTCGATGAGCAGAACGATTTCACGATCTATGAGAATACGAACTATATCCCGATGGGGTTCACCTACCGCTACTATGTGAGGGAATCCGCCTTTGCGGAGCTCAACAAGGCGGACGCGGACGCCGCGCTCGTACGGGTGATGATCCTGCCGGATGAGGAGGTCCGTACATACGGCTCTCTGATGAAGGAGATGACAGCGGCGGAGATCCTGCGGCCGGTATCCGCGGAAGAGTTTTCCATGGCGTGCATGGAGCGCAGACAGAGTGCCTGTACGAGCTTTATCCCGGATACGAGAGGCTTTTCCGCCACCACCTCCGATCTGCCGGAAGATAATCTGGTCTTTTTCTCGGTGCCGGCAAGCAAGGGGTTCAGCGCTTTTGTGGACGGCGGCGAGGTGCCGATCGTCCGTGCCGATCACGGGATGATGGCGATCCCGGTCCCTGCGGGTGTCCATCAGATCCGCGTGGATTATCTGCCGCCCGGCCTGTATCCCGGTATATGCGGGACGCTGCTCGGGATCCTGCTGCTCATCCTGTACGGCTTCTACGCGCACCGCTATAACGCGATGCTGGTGAAGCGGATCGTCACGGAGCAGAAGAGCACGGAGGGCACAGGAACGGATAAGGAAGAAACCGCGCAGGAACAGCCGGCAGAGACAGACGGTGAGAATGCGGCGGAAGAGCCCGCGGACATCGACAGGGTGATCGAAGAAGCCAAACAGGCGGAACCGGATAAAGATAACGAAAAGGTGCAGCAGACCGGTGACACGGGATCCGAACAGGAGTCCGGGTCAGCGGAGGAGAAAGGAGGAGATCAATGAGCGGTATGACAATGAGCCAGAAGATCCTGGCAAAGCACGCCGGACTGGAGTCCGTCCGGGCGGGAGACCTGATCGAGGCGAAGCTGGATCTGGTCCTGGGCAATGACATCACGAGCCCTGTGGCGATCAGGGAAATGGAGAAATTCAATACCAAAGGGGTGTTCGACAAGTCTAAGATCGCCCTGGTGCCGGATCATTTTGTGCCGAACCGGGATATCAAATCCGCGGAGAACTGCAAGTGTGTGCGGGAATTTGCGGGCAGATATGCGATCGACAATTATTTCGAACTCGGAGAAATGGGCATTGAGCATGCGCTCCTGCCGGAGAAGGGACTCACGCTTCCCGGCGATCTCATCATCGGCGCCGATTCCCACACCTGCACCTACGGTGCTCTGGGCGCCTTTTCCACGGGCGTGGGATCCACGGACATGGCGGCCGGCATGGCGACCGGCAAGGCCTGGTTCAAGGTACCTTCCGCGATCCGCGTGGAACTCAAGGGAAGCCTCGCGCCCTGGGTCTCCGGCAAGGACGTGATCCTGCATCTCATCGGCCGGATCGGCGTGGACGGAGCACTCTACAAGTCGCTCGAGTTCGCGGGAGACGGCGTTGCGGCCCTGTCCATGGATGACCGTTTCACGATCGCCAACATGGCCATCGAGGCGGGTGCCAAGAACGGGATCTTCCCGGTGGATGACAAGGCGGTCGCGTATCTGGACGAGCATGCGCCCGGCAAGAAATGGGAGGTGTTCTCCGCCGATCCCGACGCTGTCTATGACGAGACGATCACCATCGACCTGAACACGCTGAAGTCCACCGTCGCCTATCCGCATCTGCCGGAAAACGCGCACCTCGCGGAGGAGTCCGGAGACATCACGATCGACCAGGTCGTCATCGGCTCCTGCACGAACGGACGTCTGGACGATCTCCGGATCGCGGCCAGGGTGATGAGCGGCCGCCATGTCGCCAAAGGCATGCGCTGCATCGTGATCCCCGCGACACAGCAGATCTATCTGCAGGCCATCGAAGAAGGATTGGTCAAGATCTTTATCAAGGCGGGCGCTGTGGTATCCACACCGACCTGCGGTCCCTGCCTGGGCGGGCATATGGGGATCCTGGCTTCCGGGGAGCGCTGCGTCTCCACCACCAACCGCAATTTCGTCGGACGTATGGGCGCCATCGATTCGGAGATCTATCTGGCATCTCCCGCAGTGGCTGCCGCCAGTGCCGTGGCGGGGCGGATCGCTACGCCGGCTGTCATCGGCTGTTAACAGGAGGGAACGGATATGGAACAGGCATATGGCAAGGTACACAGATACGGTGACAATGTCGATACGGATGTCATCATCCCCGCGCGCTACCTGAATACCGCGGATCCCGCGGAGCTGGCGGCGCACTGCATGGAGGACATCGATCAGGAATTTGTGAAACGCGTACAGCCGGGCGATATCATCGTCGCGGATAAGAATTTCGGCTGCGGCTCCTCCAGAGAGCATGCACCGATCGCCATCAAGGCGGCCGGCATCTCCTGCGTCATCGCGGAGACCTTTGCCCGGATCTTCTACCGCAACAGCATCAACATCGGGCTGGCGATCGTGGAATGTCCGGAGGCGGCAAAGGAGATCAAAGCGGGAGACATGGTCCGTGTGGACTTCGACAGCGGAAAGATCACGGATGAGACAACGGGGAAGACCTATCAGGGACAGGCGTTCCCGCCCTTCATGCAGAAGCTCATCGACCGCGGCGGCCTCATCAACTATATCAACGGGGAGGAGCAGTGAGCATACGCCTCTTCACGGTGATCCCGTGCTTTGACGAAGAAGCTGTGCTGCGGGAGACCGCGGCAAGGCTGCGCGCGAAGTATGCCTCTCTGGTATCGGACGGTGTGATCTCGGATGACAGCAGGATCCTGTTCGTCAATGACGGTTCCGACGATGCCACCTGGCAGATCATCCGCGACCTGCATGGCGGCGATCCGGTGTTTCAGGGGATCAGCCTCGCGGGAAACTGCGGCCATCAGAACGCGCTGCTGGCCGGTCTCAATACGGCTGCATCTCTCTGTGACGCGGCGATCACCATGGACGCGGATCTGCAGGATGATCCCGATGCGATCGACGCGATGCTGGAGAAATATGCGGGCGGGGCGGATATCGTGTACGGTGTGCGGTCCGAACGGAAGAAGGACAGCATCTTCAAAAGGAACACGGCGCAGGTCTTCTACAGACTGATGCATGCGATGGGGGCAAAGATCGTCTACAACCATGCGGATTTCCGCCTGATGAGTGCCAGAGCGCTCCAGGCGCTGCTCCAGTTCGGAGAGGTCAATCTGTTTCTCAGGGGGATGATCCCGATGATCGGATTTCCCTCGGCCGAGGTGACCTACGAGCGGGGAGAACGCGCCGCGGGAAAGAGCAAGTATCCCGTCAAGGCGATGGTCCGGTTCGCGGTGCAGGGGATCACCTCCTTCAGCGTGGAACCGATCCGGATGATCACGAGACTGGGCTTCTTCATCTTCTTTGTGAGCATCCTGGTCCTGATCTACTCCCTGGTGCGCCACTACACGGGGCATACGATCACCGGCTGGACGACCACGGTGCTCTCCGTGTGGTCCATCGGCGGCCTCATGATGATCTCTCTCGGTGTGCTCGGCGAGTATATCGGCAGGATCTACATGGAGAGTAAGGGGAGACCCCGCTATATCATCACGGAGTATTTAAAGGACGAGAAAGATACACCGGATCTTATCGACAGGAAAGGAATCGTTTGAGACATGGGAGAACAGGAACACATCGAAGAACAGGAATACATCGAAGTGCAGGGGCACAGGATCCGCAGGACGAAACCCGCGGAACAGGAGGAACCGGAGCAGCAGGCGCCGGAGCAGAAGTCCGGGATCGAAAAGGAACCTGCCAATGAGCATTCCAGGATCGGCGCCGTGATCGGCGTGGTCTCCGGCAAAGGCGGCGTCGGCAAGAGCATGGTGACGGCCATGACTGCCTCCCTGCTGCAGAAGAAGGGATATAAGACCGCGATCCTGGATGCCGATATCACCGGTCCCTCGATCCCCAGGATGTTCGGGATGCGCCGCGGCGGCGGTGCGGATGCGGCTTCGGAAACGGAGATCCTGCCCGGTATCACGGAGTCCGGGATCCGTATCATGAGCCTCAATCTGCTGATGCCTGCCGAGACGGATCCGGTGATCTGGCGAGGTCCGGTCATCGCCGGCGTCGTGAAGCAGTTCTGGAGGGATGTGCGCTGGGGCGATATCGATGTGATGCTGGTGGATATGCCGCCCGGGACCGGCGATGTGCCGCTGACGGTCTTCCAGTCCCTCCCGGTGGACGGCATCGCTGTCGTCACCACGCCGCAGGAACTCGTCTCCATGATCGTGGAAAAGGCGATCAACATGGCGCAGATGATGGAGATCCCGGTGCTCGGTGTCGTGGAGAACATGAGCTACCTCACCTGTCCGCACTGCGGCGAGCCGGTCTATCTTTTCGGTGAACGGGAGAATGATGCCGGCGCCATCCGGCGCGGCATCGATGTGGCCGGGAGACTGCCGCTCGATCCCGCTTACGCGGCGGCTGCGGACGCGGGCCGTGTCGAGGAGATCGAGACGGAGGATCTGGATCTGCTCATCGGCAAGATCACCGATCTTGTAAAGGAGCGCAGGGAATGAAATGGAAACCCGATAAGAACCAGATCCGGTGGGGCGTGACCGCTTTCGTGGTCGTCGCCTGCTGCATGCTGTTCTACTTTGTCCTGTTCCACGGACAGAAGATCGCATCCGGGATCCATTCGTTCCTGCATGCGATGATGGCCGTCAACTGCGGCATCGTCATCGCCTATGTCCTCTCGCCCGTGCTGGGATTCGTGGAAAAAAGGATCTTTGCTCCGGTCTACAGCAAAAAGGGGATCGATCTCCACGATCCGGTCTATGCAAAGGAGAAGAGGAGCATCCGGAAATGGTCCCTGCTGGTGACGATGCTGCTGTTCCTGCTCGCGGTGGGGATCCTGCTCATGGTCATCATTCCGCAGCTGATCAAAAGCGTGCGCAGCATCATCGTGGGGCTCCCTTTCTATGTGGCCAATATCGTCAGATACTCCAACACGTATCTGGCGGATCATCCCGATCTGGCGAAAAGCGTGGAATCCTATTATGCGCAGGCTTCCGGCTGGATCACGGATTTCGTCAACAATACGCTGATCCCGCAGGCCACGGTGTTCATCCGCGGATTTTCCAAGAGTGTCCTGGGATTCTTTTCCGGCTTCTTTAACTTCATCATCGGGATCATCGTCGCGGTCTATCTGCTGAACAGCAAGGAGAGCTTCAAGGCGGGCGCCAAGAAAGGGCTCTACGCGTTCTTTAAGGAGGATATCGCCAATGAACTCCTCTCGGGTGCGCGTTTCGCTCATTACACCTTCTCCGGATTCATCGTCGGGAAACTGGTGGACAGCGCCATCATCGGCGTCATCACCTATGTCGGCGCACTGATCCTGCGGACACCTTATCCGCTTCTGATGGCGGTGATCGTGGGCGTCACGAACATCATCCCGTTCTTCGGCCCGTATATCGGCGAGATCCTGACCTTTATCCTGCTACTGCTCATCAATCCGCTCTCGTCGGTGATCTTTCTGGCGTTTGTGATCATCCTGCAGCAGATCGACGGGAATATCCTGGGACCCAAGATCCTGGGCAATTCGACCGGGCTGTCCAGCTTCTGGGTGATCTTCTCCGTGCTGTTCTTCGGCAGCATCCTCGGGGTGGCCGGCTGGATCCTCGGCGTGCCGCTCTTTGCGGTGCTCTATGCGATGATCGGACGTCTCACGGATCATTTCCTCAGGAAACGCAAGCTACCGGTTGAGACCGAGGTCTACGGGGAAGCCGCGTACGCGGAAAAAGGTGTCATCCTGCAGAAACCGGACGCCGATCCGGATCTGTATCATGTGCGGCATCCGGTCTCCATCTGGAAGCGGATCTTCGGTTCGCGGGGAAAGCAGGACAAGGTGCCTGCGCAACGGACCGCGGACTCCGGCGATACGCCTGCCGAAGATGTGCAGGAAGAACCTCCCGTTCTGTGGGACGACCGGGCGATCATGCGCAGGGTGAAAGGGGACGGTTCCCCGAAACCTTGACTTTAACGGGACAGGGTATATAATTGGTTTAATTTTTTTGTTGACTCGATACGGGAAAGGAGTGATGGTCATGGCAAAGAAGGATCTCGACTGGGGCAATCTCGGATTCGCGTATGTACGCACGGATAAGAGATATGTCTCGAACTTTAAGAACGGTGCCTGGGATGAGGGCGCCATCACGGACGATGCCACGATCGTTATGAGCGAGGATGCGGGTGTCCTGCATTATGCGCAGGAGTGCTTCGAGGGACTCAAGGCCTATACCACGGCGGACGGCCATATCGTAACCTTCCGTCCCGACCAGAACGCGAAGCGCATGGTCGATTCCGCGAAGCGTCTGGAGATGCCTCCTTTTCCTGAGGAGCGCTTCTTAAAGGCAGTGGAGGAGGTCGTGGCGGCCAATGCCGACTGGGTGCCTCCGCACGGCAGCGGCGCGACGCTCTATGTGCGGCCCGTCATGTTCGCCACCGGCAATGTCATCGGTGTGAATCCCGCGGATGAGTATCAGTTCCGTATCTTCGTGACTCCCGTGGGTCCGTATTTCAAGGGCGGTGCCAAGCCGATCGTCATCAAGGTCAGTGATTTCGACCGCGCGGCTCCGCACGGTACCGGCAATATCAAGGCGGGACTCAATTACGCCATGAGTCTGCACGCCATAGTCACCGCACATCAGGAAGGCTTTGCGGAGAATCTGTATCTGGATGCCGCGACGCGCACCTATGTGGAGGAGACCGGCGGCGCGAACCTGCTCTTTGTGGACCGGGACGGCAATCTCGTCGTGCCGAGATCCCATTCCGATTCGATCCTGCCCAGCATCACGCGCCGTTCCATCGTGGAGGTCGCAAGAGACTATCTCCACATGACCGTGGAGGAGCGCTATGTGAAGCTGGAGGAGCTCGACAGCTTCGCGGAGATGGGTCTGTGCGGCACGGCCGCGGTCATCTCGCCCGTCGGCAAGGTCAACGACCACGGCAGAGAGATCTGCTTCGACAGCGGCATGGAGGAAATGGGGCCGGTCATCAAAAAGCTCTACAATACCCTCACCGGGATGCAGATGGGCGACATCGAGGCGCCCGCGGGCTGGATCCACAAGATCCTGTGAACAGCCTGACCGGTTACATGGAAACGGGGCCCCGAAGGGCCCCGTTTTTTCAAGGATCCGCAGACATGGACAGTCATTTTGGCATCGGAGGCTCCTGCAGGATCGGGCCGAAGGCACCGGAATAGGAGACGGGTTCGCCTCCTGCCGTGAGGTGGGAGACATCCCCCAGGACCTGGATACGGAAGGCGGCATTATTCCCGTGACGGCGCTCCTCGTTCAGCACAGTGACCGCGGTGGGGGCGAGGTAGACACCCTGCCACAGCAGGACAGGGGAGATCCCGAGCAGATATCCCACGAGGAAAAGTTCCGCGCCCAGATGACAGAAGAAGAGGAGCGTATCATCGCGATCCTCCGGATGATCCTCATGGCAGTACCGGGGGCGCACGTCCGCGCGGATGAGCGTTTTTTCACTGTCATTGACATGATAATATGCCGCACGGCGCTGCCGCTCATAGCCCCAGGAGGCCATAAGATCATCGAAGCCCTGCATCACGAGAGGCGCATTCTCACCGATCTCGGGGTTGGTCTTATACAACGGCGCTTCGTACCATTTCTCCCGGTCGAAAAAGGCGGGTTCCCGTGTATAGTATTCCGGCAAAAGATCCCAGGGCACGTGTTTTCTGCCTGTCACGGGATCCTCGATGCGATAGCTGAACTCCCGTAACCACGGGAGAGTGACGGCCTCACGGCCCATGAGTGCGAGAGCAGGCGCGGCTGTCGCCTGCGCTCTGCCGAAGGGCGAGACATAGATCCCGCGGATGTCCTGCAGAGCCGCGATCCTGGGGGCTAAAAGCGCTGCCTCGCGCTTCCCCTTTTCAGTCAGGGTGTCGTTGTCATAATCGGGATCGCCGTGACGGATGAAGATGAGTCGCATGTGTTTTCCTCCTGTAGCCTGAACGCTGTTTACGGTGCACGCTCTCACACGGACGCGCCGCGTATCATTGATCCGTGAGTACGAGCCCGTCCGTGCCGGGACGCACACTCATGGAATAGTTTGTATAGTAGACGACATAGCCGGGCTTTGCGCCGGCGGGTTTCTTCACATCCCTGCGGTGCAGATAGTCGATCTCCGTCAGCGTCTGTTCTCCGGCCTTGGAATAATGTGCCGCCAGAGCAGCCGCCATTTCAAAGACCCGGTCCGGGATCCGGTCATCGCTCACGCCGCCCGTGCGCAGCACCACGTGGGAGCCGGGTGCCTTCTTCGCATGGAACCACCAGTCTCCGCCGTTAGCGAGCTTAAAGGTGAGCCGGTCATTCTGCAGGTTGTTTTTCCCCACATAGAGATCAAACGGGCCGAGCCCGTCAAAATCGTCGACCGTCCGGTAGTGGAGCGGGGCGCCCTCAACAGGCTTTTCGCGGACGGTGCGCTTTCCGTTCCCGTGCGCGGCGCTGTTTTTGATATAGCCCGCGAGCGCGAGTTCCCGGCGGATCTCGAGGAGATCAGCCTCGCTCGATGCCAGGGCGAGTGCCTCCTCAACGCTCTCCAGATGGGCGATATCCATGCGGACCCGTTCCGTCTGTTCCGCGAGCGCTTCCGCCGTGCGCTTGAGCTTGCGGTAGCGCTCGAAATACCGGACGGCATTCTCCTGCGCGGAGAGCTGCGGATCCAGCGGGATCGTGAGCGGTTCGCCGGTGTGATAGTTCTCCACCTCGACACTGCGCGCCGCAGGCGCAGCCTGATGTCCGTAGGCCTGGAGCAGCTCGCCGAAGAGACGGTAGCGCTCCATCTTATCCGCGTCGGAGAGCTGCTTCTGCTGCAGATCCAGTGTCTTGCGGTTTCGCTGCAGCGCCGTGGTGACCAGATGCCGCAGGTCCGCCGCACGCTGTCTGATCCGCGACGCGGCGGCACGTTCTCTGTAGAAATCCTCCACCAGGGCACTGACGGAGGTATAGGGACGGATCACGGCGCCGGGCGTGTGCGCATACATGGTGAGCGGCACCGGCGCATACTCCGCGGGGACACCGTCCAGCAGCACGATCTGCGGTGCAAAGCGATCTGCCTGCAGATCCTGTATCATCCCGGAAAAAGCAGTGTAGAAGCGGTCGTATTCTTCGTCGGACAAAGAGATGGCGGGCCGGTCCGCGTCGATATCCGCACGGACACACAGTTCCTGCGCGAGCAGCGGAGAGATCCCGGCTACGGAGGTGTAGACTGCCTTGGCGAGCGGGAGAGCCTGGCCGCGGATGGCAGTGCGAACGGAGGTGGCATCGGCCGAAAGCGGCGAGATCTTATCCTGCGGCGGCACGAAGTACGGCCTGCCGGGCAGGACCTCCCGTACTGAGCTCATCGAAGCGGAGACACGGCGGATGCTGTCGAGGATCCGGTCGTTGCCGTCGATGAGGATGATGTTGGAATACTTGCCCATGAGTTCCAGGAGCAGGGTATGCGTGCAGGCGTCCCCCATTTCGTCCGTCCCGTCGACGTCGATCCGGAGGATCCGTTCGATCCCCGGCTGGGTCACATGGCGGATCCGTCCTCCCTGGAGATGCTTGCGCAGCAGCATGCAAAAAGCGGGAGCCTGCGCCGGACCGGGCCGGTTCGTCTCCGTCAGGCAGGCGAGCGGCAGGGAGGCGGACGCGGAAAGCAGCAGACGGACGGTCCGGTTGTCCGTCGTCTGCCGGATGGTCATGCACAGTTCGTCATTTTCCGATTGGGTGATCTTATTGATCTTTGCGCCGGCGAGCACCGCATCGAGTTCCCGCGCGATCGCCGCGACCGTGATCCCGTCCATTGCCATGGCTTCTTCCTCCGATCATATGATTATATCAGAAATGGGGGTAACTTTCACTTGATAGGGCGGGAAAACTCTGTCATACTTATTGTGGAAGTATGTTGGTCGCGGTGTGCGGTGCATCGCGGAGAAAGGAAGGGTATGATGGAAAAACTGAACTACGCTGTGCTCGGGAAGTCAGGCTACGACGGCTATGTGCTCAAGGATGCGCCCATCCGGGTGCTGCAGTTCGGAGAAGGCAATTTCATGCGTGCTTTCGTCGATTATTTTTTTGATGTGAGCAATGAGAAGGCGGGCTTCAACGGCAAGGTCGCGCTGGTACAGCCCATTTCCCAGGGGCTGACCAAACTCATCAATGATCAGGAGGGGCTTTACACCCTGTATCTGCGCGGCAGTGAGAACGGGGAGAAGGTCGACGACAAGCGTGTGATCTCCGCCTGTGCCTGCTGTCTGAGCCCGTATGAGGAAGCGGATCTGGCGAAGATCATGGAGATCGCCGCGAGCGATACGCTCGATATCATCGCCTCCAATACCACGGAGGCCGGCATCGCCTATGATCCCGCCTGCAGATTTGAGGACCGTCCGGCAGCCAGTTTCCCCGGGAAACTCACGCAGGTGCTCCATGAGCGCTTCAAGGCGGGGAAGGGCGGTATCGTGGTACTCTCCTGCGAGCTCATCGACAACAACGGCAAGGAGCTCCTCAAGTGCGTCAATCAGTATATCGATCAGTGGGGACTGGGAGATGATTTCCGGAAGTGGGTCAATGAGGAGAACATCTTCTGCTCGACGCTGGTGGACCGGATCGTCCCCGGCAGGATCCGTGACGCGGCCGAGGTGGCCGCACTGGAGCATGCCAACGGCTATCACGACGAACTGATCGATGTCGGAGAGATCTTCGGCGTCTGGATCATCGAGGGCCCTGCGGGTCTGGAGGACAGGCTCCCCTTTAAGAAGGCGGGCGTCAATGTCCATGTGGTGCCGGATGTCATGCCCTACAAGCACCGCAAGGTCCGGATCCTCAACGGCGCGCATACCGGTTTCGTGCTGGGAGCCTATCTGGCCGGACAGGACATCGTGCGCGACTGCATGCACAATGAGAATATCGCCGGTTTCATGAACAAGATGCTCTATGAGGAGGTGATCCCGACTCTGGATCTGGACAAGCAGGATCTGATGGATTTCGCGGCGGCCGTGAAGGACCGCTTCAACAATCCGTTCGTCAATCATGAGCTCATGAGCATCTCCCTCAATTCCACGAGCAAGTGGAAGGCGCGGAACATGCCTTCCTTCCTGAAATACATCGAGATCAACGGCAAACTCCCGGCCTGTCTCACGATGTCCCTGGCGGCCTACATCGCCTTTTATTCCAGTGAGATCTCCGAACTCACGGAAGAGGGGCTCATCTGCAGGAGACCCGCCGGCAACAATTACACGGTGAAGGACGACCGCTGGGCGCTGGAATTCTATTATGCGCACAGGAACGACAGTGCGGAGGATCTGGTCCGTGCGGTCCTGGGCAACACGCAGATGTGGGATCGCGATCTGAATGAGATCGACGGGCTCACGGACGCGGTCATCGCCGGATTGAAGAAGATCCGGACGGAAGGTGCGGAGGCGGCTTACGCTTCATGCCTGTAAACGATTCCGCACGCATCAAGTGTTGACGGTGCGGACAGTTTCCTATATAATGTTTTCGTCCTTGCGGCCCGATCTGCGGCCGCAGGGATATTTGTGCGTGACAGCGGCATCACAGAGCCTGTAGGGCAGAGGAGAGATCATGGTCAGCAGCATGACCGGATTCGGACGCAGCGATATCACATACGGCGAGAGCAGGATCACCGTGGAGATCCGCTCGGTCAATAACCGTTACCTCGATCTCAATATCCGGATCCCGCGGTTCCTCGGCGCACTGGAGGCGGAGGTCCGCACCATGGTCAAGGACCGGATCAGGAGGGGCAAGGTGGATATCTTCATCTCCCTGCCTGAAGAAGGGAACAAAGGCGCCCGCGTGGTCTACAATCCGGAGATCGCCGACCAGTATCTGCAGGCATTACAGTCCATGGCGGAGGAATTCCGCATGGAGAACGATATGCGCCTCTCCATGCTGGCACGTTTCCCGGATGTGTTCACCACGGTGGATGAAGAGCCGGACGAGGAATCCCTGCGGGACGGTGTCCTGCATGCCGTGGAGCTGGCACTTGACCAGTTCTGCCTCGCCAGGGAAAGAGAAGGGGCATTCCTGCAGCGGGATCTGCTTGAAAAACTCGAAGAGATGCGTGCCGACGTCGATTACATCGAGGAGCGTTCGCCGGAGATCATCGAGGCCTACAAGCAGGGACTCAGGGAGAAGATCAGGGATCTCCTGGGTGATACGCAGATCGATGAGAACCGCATCATGACGGAAGTGACGCTCTATGCGGACAAAGTCTGCGTCGATGAGGAGATGGTACGGCTCAAGAGCCATATCGAGGCGGTGAAGGACCTTGTTGAGAAGGGAGATGACAAGGAAGGCATCGGCAGACGGCTGGATTTCCTCGCGCAGGAGATGAACCGTGAGGCCAATACGACGCTGTCGAAGTCCGCGGATCTCTCTGTTTCGGACCGGGGCATCAGCCTGAAGACCTGCATCGAGAAGATCCGGGAACAGATCCAGAATCTGGAATGACACTTACGGGGGAACATATGGCGCAGGATAAAGGGATCATCGTGGTGGTGAGCGGTTTCTCCGGTACCGGCAAGGGGACCCTCATGAAACGGCTTATGGAACGGTATGATAATTACACGCTGTCCGTTTCCATGACGACAAGAGAGCCCAGAGAGGGCGAGGTCGACGGCAGGGATTATTTCTTCACCACGGATGAGAAGTTCATGCGGCTCATCTCGGAGGGACGTTTCATCGAGCACGCCGGCTACTGCGGCCATTACTACGGGACGCCCAGGGATTTCGTCGAAGAGCAGTTGGACGCGGGCAGGGATGTTCTCCTCGAGATCGAGGTACAGGGTGCTCTGCAGGTTAAGGAGAAGTTTCCGGAGGCCCTGCTCCTGTTCGTAACGGCACCGAGCGCGGAGGAGCTTTCCGCCAGGCTCCACGGGAGAGGCACCGAGGACGAGGAGACGATCAGGCGCCGCCTCGAAAGGGCTAAGGATGAAGCGGTCTGCATCGACCGGTATGACTATCTGCTCGTCAATGACGATCTGGAGCGCTGCACCGAGGAGATGCATCAGACGATCCGCGCCGCCCACAGGGCGCCGGTCCGCAACAAAGAATTCATCGGGGAGATCATAAGATCCCTCGGGAAGATATAGTGACCAGTCGACAGGACTGCAAGAGGAAGAAGCAGGAGGTAAGAAAATGATCCATCCGTCTTATGTAGATCTGATGAAGGTCGTCAATCAGGGAGTCGAGGAGAACGACGAGCCGGTGATCTCCAGCCGTTACTCCATCGTGATGGCGACGGCCCGCAGAGCCAGACAGCTGGTGGCGGGAGACGAGCCGCTCGTGGAGGATGCGGAGGGCAGAAAGGCCCTGTCCGTGGCTGTTGAGGAACTCAACAACAACAAGATCAAGATCCTCACCGATGAAGAGAAGGCCGCGATGGAAGAGCGGATGGCCGAAGAGGCACGTGCGATGAAGAAGCACGGCCGCGAAGAGGAAGGTGCGGAGACCGGCGAAGAGGCTCAGGAAGCGGAGGCGCCTGCCGGAGAAGAAGCTTCGGATGAGACCGCAGCAGGGGGAGAGACTGACGCGGAAGAATGAGAGTCTTTCTCGTATCGCTGGGCTGCGATAAGAACCGGGTAGATTCGGAGGTGATGCTCGGGAGGCTTTCCGCCTCCGGGCATAGCCTGACCGATGACGAAGAGCAGGCGGAGGCGGTCATCGTCAACACCTGCTGCTTTATTGATGCGGCGAAAGAAGAGAGCATCGCCGAGATCCTCGCCTACGCGGAGAGAAAAGAACGGGGAGAGCTCCGCTGCCTCATCGTGACGGGATGTCTCGCACAGCGCTACAAAGAGGAGATCGTCAAAGAGATCCCGGAGGTGGATGCCGTGGTCGGGGTCACCGCGATCGATGAGATCGCAGCCGTCCTGGACCGCGCGGCGAAGCGGAGAACCGGCAGGGCGCAGGTGGTCATCGGACCCTCGGATCCACCGGCCCGGGCGGCAAAAGGCAGAGTCCTCACCGTGACCGGCGGACACGAATACCTGCGGATCGCGGAGGGGTGTGACAAGCATTGCACCTATTGCATCATTCCCCGGGTGCGTGGACGGTACCGCAGCGTCCCCATGGAGGATCTGATCGAGGAAGCTTCTTTCCTCGCAGGACAGGGCGTTACGGAACTCATCCTGGTGGCGCAGGAGACGACGCTCTATGGCGTCGATCTCTATGGCGAAAAGAAACTGCCGGAGCTTCTGAAGAAACTCTGCGCGATCGACGGCTTCCGCTGGATCCGCCTGCTCTATTGCTATCCGGAGGAGATCGATGACGCGCTCATCGAGGTGATCGCAACAGAGCCGAAGATCTGCCGGTATCTGGATCTCCCCATCCAGAGCGGTTCCGACAGGATCCTGAAGCGGATGGGACGCCGGATCGACAGACAGGGGATCATCGACCTGGTGACGAGGCTCAGGAAACGGATCCCGGACATCTGCCTCAGGACGACCCTGATCACGGGTTTTCCCGGGGAGACGGCTGCGGATCACCGGGAATCCATGGAACTGGTCAGGACACTTTGCTTTGACAGGCTGGGGGTCTTCACCTACTCACAGGAGGAGGGCACACCCGCGGCGAAGCTGCCGGACCAGGTGCCGGAGCGTGTGAAGAAAACGCGCCGCACGAAGCTCATGAAGCTCCAGCAGGAGATCACATTTGCCAAAAACAGAGCGCTGACCGGACGGCGGACAGAGGCTCTGATCGAAGGAAGACTGACAGAGGAATCGGGTCCGGACGGGGATGTCTACGTCGCCAGAACCTACCGGGATGCACCGGAGGTGGACGGAGCACTTTTTGTGGAAGGTGTGGATCCCGCCCGGGAACTGTATTCCGGAAGTATCATCGAGGTGCGCATCACCGGCGCAGACGGCTATGACCTGACCGGTGTGCCTGCACGAGGAGGAAGAAAGAAATGAACCTGCCCAACCGTCTCACACTGATCCGGGTGCTGCTGATCCCGGTCTTTGTTGTATTCATGATGCTGCCTGTACAGACAGGTCCGTGGCGCATCGTCGCGCTCGTGATCTTCATCGCCGCGTCGCTCACCGATCTGGCGGACGGTTACATCGCACGGAAATACAACATGATCACGGATTTCGGCAAGTTCATGGATCCGCTGGCGGACAAACTGCTCGTCTGTTCCGCCCTCATCTGTCTCACGACACAGGAGGTCTGGTCCGCAAGCGCCATTCCGGCCTGGATCGTGGTCATCATCATCGCACGGGAGTTCACGATCAGCGGTTTCCGTCTCATCGCGGCGGAGAAGGGAGTCGTCATCGCGGCCAGCTGGTGGGGGAAGTGGAAGACCACCCTGCAGATGTTTATGGTGATCCTTAAGATCGCGGATATCCCCGCGCTCCGGCTCGTGACGAATATCCTGATGGTGGCGGCGCTCATCCTGACCATCATCTCGCTGATCGATTATCTGTACAAGAACCGTGGCGTCATGGCGGGGGAAATGTAGATGATCAGAGGTACGCTCAAAAAGATACGCATTCTGGCGGCGGGCCTGGTATTGCTGATCCCGCTAACGGCCTGCGCTCAGATGGAGATCATGATGCCCTATGAACGGGAGCAGTCCTACACCGATACGGAGGAGTGGGCGGACGAGCCCGCGGATACCGATCCGGTGATCTTCAATGATGATCTTGAGCCGTATGAGGAGACCCTGCCGGAGGAGGAAGAACCGGTCGAAGAGGAACCCGAGGAGATCCCGGAGGAGCCTGAAGTGGAGAAGCCCAGAGTCTTCATGCCCGGCGCGGTGGACGGCGATACCTATGAGAACCAGACACTCGGGATCGGTCTCAAGCTGGATTCCTGGTGGACCTATGCGACCGCGGACGAGATCAAGAAGACCAACGGCTTCAAGGAGGATATGACCACCGAGAGCGTGACGGCTTTCCTCGAGGAGCCGGAGGAATTTATTGATATGGACGTCGTCTCGGGCGGGATCGGCAATGAGATCAGTATCAGCGCGATCAATTCCACCTTTATCGCCGGGAACGATCTGTCGGCCGTCGCCGGGGATACGGCCGCGGCTCTGGAGGAACAGCTCTCCAAGGAGAAAGGCTATGAGGATATCTCCTCCGAAGTGGTGCAGGTGAATTTCCTCGGAGAGGAGCTTTCCGCGGCGCTCGTGACCTGCAGCTATCAGGGCACCAGGGTCAGCCAGATGCAGATCCACAACATCCGGAACGGGTACTTCTACACCATCTCCCTCCTTGTGTTCGGAGAGGATGATCCGGAGTCCCTGTTCGGCAATTTCTACGAGATACAAGGAGAGACGACTTGAACTACGGGGCAGATGTGATCGTGATCGGCGCCGGCGTGACCGGTGCGGCTGCTGCGAGGGAGCTCACCGCCTATGATCTGCGGGTGCTCGTGCTCGAGAGCGGAGAGGATGTCTGCAGCGGCACCAGCAAAGCCAACAGCGCGATCGTCCATGCGGGCTTTGATGCGAAGACCGGCTCGAAGAAGGCGCAGTTCAACGTGGCGGGGAGCAGGCGGATGCGTGAACTTGTCACGGAACTGGACGTGGCCTACCGTCCGAACGGAGCGCTGGTCCTGGGATTTGCCGAAGAGGACCGGGCTCGGGTGCAGGAACTCTATGACCGCGGGATCGCCAACGGACTGGCGCCAGAAGAGATGGAGATCCTCTCCGGAGAAGAAGCCAGATCGATCGAACCGGCACTTTCCGATGAGGTGACATGCGCCCTGCATGCGAAGACGAGCGCGATCGTCTGTCCGTTCGAACTGACCGCCGCGCTGGCGGAGAATGCAGCGCATAACGGTGCGCAGTTTAAGTTTCTGTCACGTGTGACCGGGATCCGGCGGGAAGAGGACGGCTACTCGGTAGAGTGTGCGGACGGCAGTGTGTATCGTGCGCGATGTGTCGTCAATGCCGCGGGCGTGTACGCGGATGAGATCCACAATATGATCTCCGATAACAAACTCTCGATCACAGCTCGCAGAGGCGATTATCTCCTGATGGATAAGGAGGCGGGCGGACTGGTCTCTTGTACGATCTTTGAACTGCCGGGCACCTATGGCAAGGGAGTGCTCGTCACACCGACGGTCCACGGCAATCTGCTTGCCGGACCGACGGCTGTTGATACGCAGGATAAGGAAGAGACCGCGACGGATGCGATCTCACTTGATGAGGTGGGAAAGCGTGCCGCGCACAATGTGAAGAACCTGCCGTTAAAGCAGGTCATCACCTCATTCTCCGGATTACGTGCGCATGAGGCGGGCGGTGATTTCATCATCGGGGAATGCGCGGATGCTCCCGGCTTCTATGATGCCGCGGGGATCGAATCCCCGGGGCTCTCCGCCGCGCCGGCGATCGGTGTCTTTCTGGCGGAGCAGATCGCCGGAAAACTCGGTGCTGCGAAAAATCCCGCATTTGACGGAAAGAGAAAGGGAATCCCGCATGTGGCGCATCTGTCCGACGAAGAGCGGGCAGCCCTGATCAAAGAGGATCCGGCCTATGCCCGGATCGTCTGCCGCTGTGAGACCGTGACGGAGGGAGAGATCCGCGAGGCCATCCGCAGGACACCCGGTGCCCGATCCATGGACGGGATCAAACGCCGCGTCCGTGCCGGGATGGGCCGCTGCCAGGCCGGCTTCTGCACCCCGCGGGTGATGGAGATCCTCTCGGAGGAACTGGGGATCCCGATGGAAGAGGTATGCAAGAATCTGCCCGGTTCCGAACTCCTGGTGAAGGGAGGTGCCGTATGAGCAGCGTGAACATCCGCGATTTCGGCACCCATGCACAGGTGCTCGTCATCGGCGGCGGTCCCGCCGGACTGGCGGCTGCGATCGCGGCCAGAGAAGCGGGCATCGAAAAAGTCCTGATCATCGAACGCGACCGGATGCTGGGCGGGATCCTGAACCAGTGTATCCACAACGGCTTCGGTCTGCACACCTTTCATGAGGAACTCACCGGACCGGAGTATGCCGCCCGGTTCATCAAAAAGGCAGCGGAACTGGAGATCCCGTATCTCCTCGGGACCATGGTGCTCTCGATCGACAGGGACCGCCGGGTGACCGTCATGGGAGATGAGACCGGGATCCTCACGCTCACCGCGGACGCCGTCGTGCTGGCGATGGGCTGCCGGGAGAGACCCCGCGGGGCGCTCAATATCCCGGGCTACCGGCCTGCGGGGATCTATACGGCAGGCACGGCCCAGCGGCTCATGAACATCGAGGGATTCCGGATCGGAAACCGCGCCGTGATCCTGGGCTCCGGCGATATCGGTCTCATCATGGCCAGACGCCTCACTCTGGAGGGCGCCGAGGTCGTGTGCGTGGCGGAACTCATGCCGTATTCCGGCGGGCTCAAGCGCAACATCGTGCAGTGCCTGATTGATTATGATATCCCGCTGAAGCTCTCCCACACTGTGGTCGATATCCGCGGAAAGGAGCGCGTCACGGGGGTGACGATCGCCGCCGTGGACGGGAACAGGAAACCCGTTCCCGGATCGGAGGAGGAGATCGACTGCGATACCCTGCTCCTGTCCTGCGGACTTCTGCCGGAAAACGAGCTGACAAAGATGCTCGATACGCCGATGAGCGGGATCACCGGCGGCGCTGTCGTGGATGAGCATCTGCAGACCGGGATCCCCGGGATCTTTGCCTGCGGAAATGTGCTCCATGTGCATGATCTGGTTGATTATGTATCCGAGGAGGCGGCACATGCAGGGAAGAACGCGGCGGCATATGTACTTGGCGGCGGCATTGCGCCGGGGGCCGTGGTGACGGTACAGACCGCGGGCGGTGTGCGCTATACGGTGCCGCAGCGGATCGATCCTGCCGCCATGGAGGATACGGTGACGATCCGTTTCCGTGTGGCGGATGTCTACAGGGATCGCAGTATCGCCGTTTATCGCGGAGAGAAGTGCCTCACACGCAGAAAGACCCGTGTCCTCGCACCCGGCGAAATGGAACAGGTTGTACTCAAAAAAGAGGATCTGGCAGGACTCACGGAAGAAGAAGGACTGCGTATCGTGCTGGAGGAGTCGTGATGGCGGAAGTGAGAGAACTGACCTGTATCAACTGTCCGCTTGGCTGTGCGCTGACCGTCACGATCGACGGTGGTGTGGTCACGGTCACGGGCAACACCTGTCCGCGGGGAG
>JAFXTJ010000040.1 GCA_017535945.1 Lachnospiraceae bacterium | reverse complement strand
GGCAAGATCGAGGGTTATGCGGAAGCGATCGCCAAATACATGGAGCTGCCCGAGGAACGTGTCGCACTGCGCGGCGAGGAGGTCATGCGGGACATCATCTTCATGTCCAATGACGGGATCGAGCGGGATTCCCGCATGGTGACACCGCTCGGTATCTGCATGAGCTATTATGCCTCCAACAATAATTTCGTCTTCGTCAATTTCAACGGCGAGCAGGTGAAGCTCTACGATAACGGCAAGCTCTCCATCGGCGACGTGGCCATGCAGGTCGACTTCCCCAATGAGGATCTTTTCCCCAAGCGCGGCAAGGATCTGGTATTCACCATCAACGGAAAGGAACGCATCATCCGCGGCAAGCCCGGCGAGTCGGCGGAGATCCTCTTAAACGGCCAGCCGGCGGATATCCACGCGCTGCTCCACGGCAATGACATCATCGAGGTGCGCAGGTCCACGACAGGTCCCGCGGCCAAGATGGATATCGAGGCGCTGCCGGAGTTCAAGGCCAATTTCCGTGTCAATGTCAACGGCCAGGATGTCGAGGCCTCCCGTGTGGCCAGCGTCAACGGCCGCATGCAGACGGGCTTCTACGGGATCCACAGCGGCGATGATGTGCGGATCCTTGACTACGATACCGCCGAGCAGATCGCGGCGCTCCTGGATATCGAGATCACGCCCGATACGGTGATCATCGTCAACAATGAGCTGGCGACCAGGGATACCCCGGTCTACGAGAATTTCAAGGTGGAGTTCAAGAGACCCGAGGAAGCGATCATGGATTATTACCATGATTTCCCCGATCAGGAGGAAGAAGAGGGATATGAGCCGCAATATGGCGGAACGGTCCCGCCTCCGCCGGTCTATGAACCCGATACGCGGGCTGTCCACGAGGCAATCTCATCACGTCATGTCGCGCCCGATGACGGACAGGTCAATATGTTCGATGCCTATACGAAGCTGCAGCAGGCGGCTGTTGAAGCGGGTGTCATCGACGGGATGCCGGTAGAAGAAGAACCGGAGGAGATCCTCGTCGAACCGGTCGATCTGCATGTGGAGGTGAACGGGACGGAGATCACCATGACCGGCAAGAGTGAGTACATTTTCGTTGATGTATTTGACTACATCGATTTCGATCTCAAGATGAGCAAAGGACGTGCGATCGTGACGCAGGTCAACGGCGCCTCCCCGGATTACATGCAGGTACTCGCCGAGGGGGATAAGATCGAGATCTACTGGAAGGAGTATTAAGCCGTGCGGATGGCGACGATCGCCAGCGGCTCCAGCGGCAACTGTACCTATATCGGGACGCGGGACACGCACATCCTGATCGATGCCGGGATCTCTCTGAAACGGATCACGGAGGGACTGCAGAAACTGGATCTCACACCGGATGAGATCGATGCGGTCTTTATCACCCATGAACATACGGATCATATCAGCGCCCTGCCGATGATCGCCAAACACTTTGGCCTGCCGGTCTACGCCACGGCAGGGACCGCGGGCGGGATCCGGAAAGCGGACACCGCCGGCGTCATCGACACGTACTGCATCCATGTCCTTGACTGCACGGAGGAGATCCGTGTCGGCGACCTGACGGTCAGACCTTTTCCCATCCCGCATGATGCGGCGGAGCCTGTGGCCTACCGTGTGGAGAAGCGGAGTGCGGACAGGACGAAGTCCGTGGCGGTGGCGACGGATCTGGGATGTTATGACGACCGGATCCTGTCCATGCTCACCGGGCTGGACGCGATGGTCCTGGAGGCGAATCATGATGTGCGCATGCTGCAGGTCGGGCCGTATCCGTACAAACTGAAACAGCGGATCCTGAGCGACAGCGGACATCTGTCCAACGACATGGCAGGCGAGCTGCTCTGCCGGATCCTGCATGACGACCTCAAAGCGGTGCTGCTGGGGCATCTCTCCGATAAGAACAATCTGCCGGAGCTCGCCTACGAGACCGTGCGGGTCGAGGTGGAACTGTCCCCGCTGCCGTATCACGGGGATGATTTTGCAATCGAGGTAGCGCCGCGGTATGAACTGTCGCGGATCATAGATCTGTAAGAAACGGAGACGGAGGAAAGACATGAACAGAGTGATCATCACAGTCGTCGGCAAGGACACGGTCGGCATCATCGCGAAGATCTGCACCTATCTTGCGGAACACGGCCTCAATATCCTGGATATTTCCCAGACCATCGTGCAGGGCTTTTTCAACATGATGATGATCGTCGATATGAGCAGCCTCAAGGAAGAGGATTCCTTTCAGGCGATCGCGGGCGACCTCGAAGCCCTCGGCAAAGACATCGGCGTCGTGATCAAATGCCAGCGCGAAGAGATCTTTGATTCCATGCACAGGCTGTGAGCCTGCGCGGACAGGGGAGCGGAAGACATGATCCATATAGATATCAACGAGGTCCGCGAGACCAATCTGATGATCGAAAAGGAAAACCTCGATGTGCGCACCATCACGCTGGGGATCGGCCTGACGGACTGCGCGGATGAGGATGTGAAAAGGCTTTGCGACAAGGTCTACGACAAGATCACGACCCGGGCGGAGAAGCTTGTCGCGACGGGAGAGGAGATCGGAAAAGAATTCGGTATTCCGATCGTAAATAAACGTATATCCGTTACACCCGCAGCGCTGGTCGGCGCAGGCGCCTGCAAAACACCGGATGATTTTGTGCTCCTCGCGAAGGCACTGGACCGCGCCGCGCATGAAGTCGGCGTGAATTTCCTCGGCGGTTATTCCGCTCTTGTGGAGATGGGAATGACGCCTGCGGATGAAGCACTGATCCGTTCCATTCCCGTGGCTCTCTCCGAGACGGAGGTTTTGTGTTCCTCTGTCTGTGTGGGATCCACCAAGGCCGGGATCGATATGGACGCCGTGCGTCTCATGGGCGAGGTGATCCGCGAGACGGCATATAAGACCGCGGATAAGGATTCCATCGGCTGCGCCAAACTCGTGGTCTTCTGCAACGCCGTGGATGACAATCCGTTTATGGCAGGTGCTTTCCACGGGGTCACACAGCCGGATCTCGTGATCAATGTCGGGGTCAGCGGTCCCGGTGTCGTGAAGACCGCGCTCGAACAGATCCGCGGCGCCTCCTTTGACGTGCTGTGTGAGACCATCAAGAAAACGGCGTTTCAGGTGACACGTGTCGGACAGCTCGTCGCCAGCGAGGCGGCGGCCAGGCTCGGCGTGCCCTTCGGGATCGTGGATCTGTCTCTTGCTCCCACACCTGCCGTCGGTGATTCCGTTGCGGATATCCTGTGCGAGATGGGGCTGACGGAGGCCGGTGCGCCCGGCACCACAGCTGCTCTGGCACTCCTGAACGATCAGGTGAAGAAGGGCGGCCTCATGGCTTCCTCCTCAGTGGGCGGCCTCTCGGGCGCCTTTATCCCGGTCAGCGAGGATCAGGGAATGATCGCGGCGGCGCGTTCCGGTGCGTTATCCATCGAGAAGCTCGAGGCGATGACCTCCGTCTGCTCCGTCGGTCTGGATATGATCGCGATCCCGGGGGACACGAGCGCAGCCAGGATTTCCGGCATTATCGCGGATGAGATGGCGATCGGCATGATCAACGGCAAGACGACCGCGGCGAGACTCATCCCCGTCATCGGCAAGGGCGTCGGAGATGAGGCGGAATTCGGCGGACTCCTCGGAAGCGCGCCCATCATCCCGGTGAGCAAAGCGGATTGCAGCGATTTCATTGCAAGAACAGGCAGGATCCCCCGCCCGGTGACGGGTTTCAGGAACTGATCCTGCCGTGAGGAAGAGGCTCACCAAAGAGCAACGGGATACCCTCCGCACCTGGCTCTTTCTGGCACCCAGTCTGCTGGGGGTCCTTGTTTTTTTCGTGGCGCCGTTCGGCGTCGTCATCTGGTATTCCCTGGTCAACAATCCGGTCCAGCATGTCCCGGTGGGACTCGCCAATTATTTCCGCGTGGCGCGCAATGAGGCTTACCGTCTGGCGGTATGGAATACGATCCGCTTCTCTCTGACGGCCGTTCCTCTGTCCGTCCTGCTGTCCCTCCTGGCCGCGATCCTCATGGAAGCGGCGCTTCCGTGGAAGAGTTTTTTCCGCTCCTGTCTCTTAAGCCCCCTGATGGTCCCCGTGGCCTCCGTCGTGCTGATCTGGCAGGTGCTCTTTCATTACAACGGCCTCGTCAACGCGGTTCTGGGAGTTCATATTGACTGGCTCAAGAGTGAACACGCGCAGATCGTCATCGTGCTCCTGTTCATCTGGAAGAATCTCGGCTACAACATGATCCTGTTCATGGCGGCACTGGCCAGTATCCCGCGGGATCTGATCGAGGTGTCTCAGATCGAAGGGGCCGGCAGGTTCACGGTCTTTTTCCGGATCAAGCTGAGATATCTCTCGGCGACGATCCTCTTTGTCACCATCATGAGCCTGCTGAACTCGTTCAAGGTATTCCGCGAGACCTATCTGATGACGGGCGAGTATCCGTATGATTCGCTGTATCTGCTGCAGCATTTCATGAACAACACCTTTCTGGCGCTGGATTATCAGAAGCTGTCCGCGGCGGCTGTGATGATGAGTGCCGTGATCATCCTCCTCGTGGGGATCCTGTTCATCGCGGAAGACCGTTTCGGGAGGGACATCGAGGATTGAAGACTTATGCGGACATCCGGGCCCTCGCGGGGAGGAGGAAACGACTCGGCAGGAAAGCGGTCGCAGGTCTCATGGCGGCGTTCCTGCTGCTGCTCAGCATCGGCTTTCTCCTGCCGGTGATCTTTACGTTCACGAATTCCTTTATGTCCGCCTCGGAGATCTCGGCCAATTACGGCGCCGTATTCGCTACGACGCGCACCGGCGGCAGGGTCTTCATCGGCAGGACCGTGATGCTCAAGTTCATCCCGGATATCGTGACCTTTTCCCAGTATGCGACCGTGCTGTTCAAGAGTCCGGCGTATCTGTTCAAATTCTGGAATTCCGTCCTCTACACGGTGCCCATCGTGATCCTGCAGCTGGCGGTGGCCTCACTGGCTTCCTACGGATTCGCCAGAAAGCGGACGAAGGTCAAGGAGATCATCTTTTTCTCCTATATCATCCTGATGCTCATGCCGTATCAGGTGACGCTCGTGCCGAATTTCCTCGTGAGCAGGGCGCTGCATCTGGTCAATACGCACTGGGCCATCTGGCTGCCGGGGATCTTTTCCCCGTTCGCGGTCTTCCTGCTCACAAAGTTCATGCGCAGGATCCCGTCCGGGGTGCTGGAGGCCGCCCGGATCGACGGGGCAGGGGAATGGCAGATCTTCTCACTGATCGCGCTGCCGCTCTCCAAAGGAGGTCTCGCGTCCATCGCGATCCTCATCTTTATCGATTACTGGAATATGGTGGAGCAGCCGATCGTCCTGCTGGAGGACGAGGAGATGCATCCGCTGTCCGTTTTCCTCTCGCGGATCAACGGCGGGGAGATCTCGCTGGCATTTGCCGTCGCGGTGATCTATATGATCCTGCCGCTCTTGATTTTTCTGTACGGAGAGGAGTATCTTGTTGAGGGTATCACCTATCAGGGAGGCATAAAGGGATGAGCAGGGATCTTGACATCCGGATCGAAGAACACAGAGCGGCAAAGCGCAGGGACACGATCAAGAATCTGATCATCGGGTTCCTCATCCTGCTGCTCGTACTCACCTTTTTCTCGAATACCTGGATGAACCGGACGCTGCCGGAGGTGTCCACGGTCTATGTGGAGCGGGGAGGGATCTCGCCCAAGATCCGCGGGACCGGGACGGTGGAGGCGGATGATCCGTATAAGGTGATGTCCAAACAGTCGCGCAAGATCTCTTCTGTCCTGGTTCATGTCGGGGATGAGGTTTCGATCGGCGATGTACTGTTCGAACTGGAGGACGAGGAGTCGGAGGAGCTGCTGAAGGCGGAACAGGAGCTTCGTGCCGCGGAAAAAGCGCTTCTTGACACGCGTGCCAAATATGAGTCGGATCTTTTCAACGGCGACGTGAACGACCGCGTCATCACACAGGTGCGCGGCGGACAGACCGAGGGATGGGACGATTTCCAGAAGACCTTAAGAAACGTGGTGGCGCAGTACGATGCCGCGGATGCCGCTCTCGAGGCGGCGAAGAAAAAGGTGCAGGATCTGCAGACGGAGCAGAAAAAGGAGATCGAGGACATCAGCAGCAAGATCGTGCAGTATGACTACGAACTGGCGCTGCTGGAGCAGAAAAAGGATCTCGGGGTGGCGAATGAGGATGATCTGAAGGAGATCAGCGAGATCATCAAGAACAAATCACAGCTGACGACCTATAAGACGCAGATGGAAAACGGCTACGCCATCAAGCTCGCCCAGGTGGAATCGGACGCGGCCGATGCACAGACCGCCTATGACAACGCCAAGGAGGAAAAGGACAAGATCCTCACGAGTATCGGTTCGCATATCGGACTTGAGACAACGCGTACCGATGTGGCGACGGCCGAGGAGGATGTGGCGAGGGCGCAGGAGCGTGTGGACAGGCTGACGGCGGAATCCATCGGCAGTACGATCACTACGCCGGTGTCCGGCACGATCACATCGGTCGGCTATGTCGCGGGGGAGACCACCAAGGCGGATACACCGGCAGCGGTGATCCAGGTGGCGGGACGGGACATGATCGTCTCATTCTCCGTCACAAACGCGCAGGCGCGCAAGGTCCATGTCGGCGATGCCGCGGAGCCGCAGAACGCCTGGTATTACTCGGAGTTTGAATCGACGCTCCGTTCGATCAAGAACGATCCCAACGATCCGACAGGGAAGAAACTGCTGGAATTCACCATAAAGAGCCCGGAGGTCCAGGCTGGGCAGAGCGTGAGCCTGCAGATCGGGCAGACCACGCAGGATTATGATCTGGTCGTGCCGAACAGTGCCGTCCGTTCCGACAACAACGGGAAGTTCGTCCTGATCGTCGATCAGAAGCCGAGCCCGCTCGGCAACCGCTATGTCGCCAGGCGTGTGGACGCGGAGGTGCAGGAGTCCGATGATACCAATTCCGCTATCTCCGCCGCGCTCGAAGGCTATGAATATGTGATCACCAATTCGTCGGAGCCTGTCCGGGCCGGACAGTATGTGCGGCTGGCCAATGAAACAGAGTAGCGGGATCAGGCTGTCGAAGAAGACAGTCCTGTGGCTGTCCGTCGCTCTGGCTTTTCTTGCCTGTTCCGGCATTCTTCTGTTCCTGACGGACCGTATGAAGAAGAGACTGTACGATCAGCAGGCTGTCCGCACCTGGACGGAGGACGGGAAAGGCGCTTCCCAGCTCACCGTTTTTTATCCCGTGGATGACCGTGCGGGGATCGGCCGGATCCGGGAGATGGAATACGGCATCCGTGAGACGCTCATCAAGGATGCGGTCTATGACCCGGATGAGTATGAGGACAGGCTGCCCTATGTGAGCTGTCTGAGCGTGCCCGGAACCGTGCGGATCACGAGCGGTTCTCTCACGGTGGAAGCCAATGCCATCGGCACGGGCGGGGATTTCTTCCGTTTTCATCCGGTGACCCTTCTTACCGGCAGCTATTATTCCCAGGAACTGGAGACACCGGACAGGATCCTGCTCGACGAGGATCTGGCCTGGCAGCTCTTCGGGTCTTATGATGTCATCGGCATGACCGTCACGATCGGCGGTGTCACGCACACGGTGTCGGGCGTCTTCGACATCCCCTCCGTGAATTCCATTGAACGCGAAGCAGGTATCCCGCAGAATCTCGTATTCCTGTCCGCGGAATCGCTGTGTCAGCTGGGAGTGGTCGGCGGCAGGATCCTGCCGGATCAGGAAGCCGGAGAGGGAAGCGGTACGAAGCAGGCGCAGGATACGAGCGGCGCAGGCGCGGCGATCGGTACGGCGCCGGTCATCGGTATCAATGCCTATGAGATCATCCTGCCGGATCCGGTCCGCAACTACGCGCTGCAGCTGCTGACGGACAAGGCACAGGTGAAGAAGGGGCGCGCCTATGTGCTCGAGAACAGCAGCCGTTTCCGCGGCGAAGCGCTTCTTGCAAACTTCAAAGGGTTCTTCTCCCGCGGTATGCAGGTGAAGCCGCTCATCTATCCGTACTGGGAGAATATCGCCAGAGGCTACACCAATCTCTTTTCCCTGCTGTTTGCGGCCGCGCTGGCCTGCCTGGCTGCCGGACTTCTCATTCCCTGCATCCTCCTTTACCGCGTCTGGCGCCGGCGCACCTGGACCGTGGCCGGGGAGTGGGCACGTTTCTCTGACTGGAGATATGAACAGGCCAGTAAAAGGAAGATGAAAAAGGAGCAGCAGATCGAAGTCCGCGATGAGATGGACGGGATCGAAGATATCGAGGATGATGAAGAGTTTGATAAAGATGAGGAAGAGACCGGCGAAGACGGGGAAGATGACGGATACGACGAAAATGAAACGCGTGAAGAAGATATAGAAGAAAAGGAAGCGGACGAAGACGGGGACAGCGTGCAGGAGGAAGAAACGGAAGCAGACGTGGACGAAGAGGAAGAAACCGAAGAAGACGAAGAAGACGAAGACAGCGAAGAAAACGACGAGAAATAATTCGTGCAAAACACGGCACATTGTGGTATCATCAAATCCTGTGCGACAACGGCCGCGTGAAGAGGAGTAATACAGCCCATGAGCAAGGAACTGATCGAACTGAAGAATATCTCCAAATCCTATGACGGGCAGCTCGTTCTGGATGATCTCAATCTCGTGATCCACGAGAATGAGTTTCTGACGCTCCTCGGCCCTTCGGGCTGCGGCAAGACGACGACGCTCCGCATCATCGGCGGCTTCGAGACGCCGGATCAGGGACAGGTCATCTTTGACGGACAGGATATCACTTCGCTGGCGCCGAACAAGCGGCAGCTCAACACGGTGTTCCAGAAGTACGCGCTTTTCACGCACATGGACATCGCGGAGAACATCGCTTTCGGTCTCAGGATCAAGAACAAGACCGATCAGTATATCCGGGACAAGATCAGCTACGCATTAAAACTCGTGAACCTGGAGGGCTTCGAGCACCGGATGCCGGATTCGCTCTCCGGCGGACAGCAGCAGCGGATCGCGATCGCCCGCGCCATCGTCAACGAGCCTAAGGTGCTCCTCCTCGATGAGCCTCTCGGCGCGCTGGACTTAAAGCTCCGGCAGGATATGCAGTATGAACTGATCCGTCTGAAGAAGGAGCTTGGGATCACCTTTATCTATGTCACGCATGACCAGGAGGAGGCTCTGACGATGTCGGACCATATCGTGGTCATGAATCAGGGCTATATCCAGCAGGAGGGCACGCCGGAGGACATCTATAACGAGCCGGAGAATGCCTTTGTGGCTGACTTTATCGGAGATTCCAACATCATCACGGCTGTCATGGTGCGCGATGAGCTCGTGCGGATCCTCGATGTGGAATTCCCCTGCGTCGATAAGGGCTTCGGCAATGAGAAGCCGGTGGACGTCGTCATCCGCCCGGAGGATGTGGAACTCGTGAAAAGAGGCGAGGGCAGGATCCCGGGTGTCGTGACGCACATCATCTTCAAAGGGGTTCATTACGAGATGGAGGTGCAGGCCGGCGGCTTTGAGTGGCTGGTGCACTCCACCAGGGAATTCCCGGTGGGGACCGAGGTGGATATCCGTGTCGATCCCTTCAATATCCAGGTCATGAACAAGCCTGCGAGCGAGGACGAGCAGGCCATCGGTGTAGAGGAGTAAAGCACGGTGTTCAGGGATCCGAAAAAAGCAGGGGCAGTTGCCTCCCCGTATTTTGCCTGGGCGCTGATCTTTATCCTGGTGCCGCTGGCGATGATCCTGTGGTACGGGCTCACGGACGAGAGCGGTGCGATGACCCTTGCCAATATCGCGGCGATCGCGCAGCCGGAGCATGCGAAATCGCTCCTGCTCGCACTGGAACTCGCGCTGATCAGTACGCTCATCTGCTTCCTTCTGGCATACCCTCTCGGGATGATCCTTGCAAAGAACAAGATGAGCTCCCAGGGGATCATCACGACGATCTTCATCCTCCCCATGTGGATGAACTTCCTGCTGCGCACCTTTTCCTGGATGACGCTCCTGGAGAACCACGGGGTCATCAACGGGATCCTGGAGTTTCTGCATCTGCCGGCCATGCGTGTCATCAACACGCCCGGGGCCATCGTCATCGGCATGGTGTACAACTTCCTGCCTTTCATGATCATGCCGATCTACAATTCCCTGGCGAAGATCGATCCAAATGTCATCAATGCGGCGAGAGATCTCGGTGCGAATTCCGTGCAGACATTCCTGCGTGTGACGCTGCCGCTGACGGTCCCGGGGATCATCTCGGGCGTCACGATGGTCTTTATCCCGGCGCTCACGACCTTTGCGATCTCGACGATGCTGGGAGGGTCCAAGATCCTGCTGATCGGCAACGTGATCGAGCAGGAGTTCACGCTGACCTATGACTGGCATATGGGGAGCGGTCTCTCCATCGTGCTGATGATCTTTATCGTCGTCAATATGGTCATTTCGGCTGTATCGGAGAAGGATGATGAATAACAGGATCCGTCCCATCGAAAAAATCTATATGGCGGTCATCTTCCTGTTCATGTATGCGCCCATCGTGACGCTGATCGTTCTGTCGTTCAACAGGAGCAAGTCCCGTTCAAAGTGGGGCGGCTTCACGATGCAGTGGTACCTGAATCTCATCCACGATCACGAGGTCCTGAACGCGATGGCGAACACGCTGATCATCGCGCTCATCGCCACGGTGGTATCGACGCTGATCGGTACGGCTGCGTCCGTCGCGATGACCGGCATGAAGCGGCGGATGAGATCTCTCATCATCGGTGTGACCAACATCCCCATGATCAATGCGGATATCGTGACCGGTATCTCGCTGATGCTCCTGTTCAAGGTCCTGCATTTCGACGCGGGTTTTGTCACGGTGCTCATCGCGCATATCACTTTTGACATCCCGTTCGTCATGCTTTCGGTCCTGCCGAGACTGAAGACCATCTCGCCTTCCGTTTACGAGGCGGCGCTGGACCTCGGCGCGGAGCCGTTCTTTGCCTTCCGGAAGACGATCCTGCCGGATCTGGCTCCGGCGATCATCTCCGGCGCGCTGATGGCGTTCACGATGTCGATCGATGATTTCATCATCACGTATTTCACCAAGGGGAGCGGGTTTGATACCCTTTCCACCAAGATCTACAGCGAGGTGAAGCGAGGGATCAGGCCCGAGATCTATGCGCTCTCCGCCATCATCTTTGTGGCCGTGCTGATCCTGCTGTTCGCTTCCGACCGGATGAAGGCCCGCAGTGCACGGCGCACCGGCGTTGTGAAGAAGGGCATGAACGCGAAGTTAAAGACCTACGGCGCGGTCGCCGGTATCGCGGTCGCGAGCATCCTGATCATCGCGATGGCGCTCGTCTACGGCGGTGTCTTTTCCAAGAATTCGGACCAGGTATTCGTCTACAACGCAGGGGAATATATCGATCCGGAGGTCATCGAACTGTTTCAGGAGGAGACCGGGATAGAGGTCGTCTATGACGAATTTGAATCCAATGAGATCATGTATGCCAAGATCGCCTCGGACGGCGCGGCCTATGATGTGCTGTGCCCCTCCGACTATATGATCGCCAAGCTCATCGATAATGACATGCTCATGAAGCTTGACCGTTCGGCGATCCCGAATGCTTACGAGTACATCGGGAAGCAGTATTACGAGTCCGCGACGGCCTTTGATCCGGCGAACGAATATGCGGTACCGTACTGCTGGGGAACGGTCGGAATCCTCTACAACAGAAATCTCGTGAACGGACCGGTGGACAGCTGGGATATCCTCTGGGATCCCGCGTACAAGGGGGAGATCCTCATGCAGGATTCCATCCGTGACGCCTTCATGGTGGCACTGGCCCGGCGCGGATATTCCATCAACACGACGGATCCCGCAGAGATCGATACGGCAACGGCCGACCTCATCGCGCAGGCACCGCTTGTGCAGGCCTATGTCATCGATCAGGTGCGGGACAAGATGATCGGCAATGAGGCGGCCCTCGGTGTGATCTATTCCGGGGAAGCCATCTATACCAAGAGAGAAAACGCGGATCTTGAGTATGTGATCCCCAAAGAGGGCAGCAATGTCTGGATCGACGCCTGGGTCATCAGCAGGGAAGCACGTAACGCCGAGAATGCCTTGAAGTGGATCGATTTCCTGTGCAGGCCGGATATCGCCCTCATGAATTTCGAGTATATCACCTATTCCACGCCCAATATCGCGGCGCAGGAGATGATCGAAGATGAGGAGATCCGCAATTCCGCGGTCGCATTCCCGGATGAAGAGACGCTGAACCGGTGCGATACCTATATCTCACTGGGAGAGGAAGGCGACAGGCTCTATAACGAAGCCTGGAAGAAGGTCAAGAGCGCGGACTAACCGTTTCGTTTTTCGGTGCCGAGATGGCGCAGACCGGCTGACGTATCGCCGGGTGTTTCCATGGTCTTCGGATGGCTCATGCGGTAGCGTTCTCTGGAGCAGGCGGGACACAGGTTCCCGTAGACGACGGGTTCACCGCAGATCGTGCAGTAATCCGAGGAAAACAGTTCTTCGAGGGTTCCCTCTTCCGTCTCATTCTGTTCTTCGATCTTGCGGCGCACGAAATGAAGCGCCCGTTTTTCAGAGATATGGAAATAGTGGGCGATCTCATGGTAATTCATGGCCTGACGATCGGAGATGTACTGCCGGATCTGCATGAAGAGGTCATAATCCTCGCAGGCACGGCAGGTATCGGATCTTCTTTTGGCGGGCAGGATGCGCCCGCAGACACTGCACTGACGCTGGCCCCCTTCGGGATTTCCCGAAGGAACTCTGCTATCCTTATCAGTATCCTGATCCGCCGTGGTTCCGGCGGGATCCGTCGGGGTGATCCCCGCATTTTCCAATGACTGTTTCTCCATGGAGTCTCCTGTATGCCTGCTCTGATTCTGTTTGAGCCCCGGCTGAAACCGGCAATCTTAAGTGACGGAAATTTTAACAAAAATATACATAAAGCGCAAGTCTCTTGCCTTTTTGACGGTGATAGAGTATATTAGATTAGTCTGATTGCGTATTCAGCGTTCATTCATATCACAGCAAGGAGGATAGGACTATGATCTACTCAACCGAAGTAAAAGGCATGTGCCCGGTCCACCAGGGGGCGCGTCACGGAGCGGCTCCGATCCCTGAGGAAGCAAAATGGGTCAAGGCCAAAGAAGTCAAGGATATCTCCGGATATACCCACGGCATCGGCTGGTGCGCGCCGCAGCAGGGCTGCTGCAAGCTCTCCCTCAATGTTAAGGACGGCATCATCCAGGAGGCACTCGTGGAGACGATCGGATGCTCCGGCATGACGCATTCCGCGGCGATGGCAGCCGAGATCCTGCCCGGTCTGACCGTTCTCGAAGCGCTTAACACGGATCTCGTGTGCGATGCCATCAACACCGCCATGAGAGAGCTCTTCCTGCAGATCGTATACGGCCGTACGCAGAGCGCGTTCTCCGAGGACGGCCTGCAGATCGGTGCCGGTCTCGAGGATCTGGGCAAGGGTGCACGTTCCATGGTCGGCACGACCTACGGCACGCTGGAGAAGGGACCCCGTTATCTGGAGCTCACCGACGGTTATATCACGCATGTCGCGCTGGATGAGAATGATGAGATCATCGGATATAAGTACATCAACTTCGGCAAAATGATGGATTTCATCAAGGCTGGTGATGAGCCCGCCAAGGCTGTTGAGAAGGCCTCCGGGCAGTACGGTCGTGTGGCGGATGCGGTCAGGCTGATTGACCCTCGTAAAGAGTGAGACAGGGAGGATAACGAAAATGGCGAAATTTGAATCATACGAGAGAAGAGAAAAGCAGATCCTGGCGAAGCTTGCGGAGTACGGGATCGGCTCCATCGACGAGGCGGAGCAGATCACCAGGGACGCCGGACTTGATGTGTATCACATGGTCGAGAATATTCAGCCCATCTGCTTCGAGAATGCCAAGTGGGCCTACACCGTAGGTGCCGCGATCGCGATCAAGAAGAACTGCCGTAAGGCTTCCGAGGCGGCTGCCGCCATCGGCGAGGGTCTGCAGTCCTTCTGCATCCCGGGTTCCGTTGCTGACCGCCGCAAGGTGGGTCTCGGCCATGGGAATCTCGGCAAGATGCTCCTCGAGGAGGACACCGAGTGCTTCGCTTTCCTGGCCGGCCATGAGTCTTTCGCAGCCGCCGAGGGTGCGATCGGTATCGCCGAGAAGGCCAACAAGGTGCGTCAGAAGCCCCTGCGCGTCATCCTGAACGGTCTGGGCAAGGACGCGGCGCAGATCATCTCCCGTATCAACGGCTTTACTCATGTTGAGACGGAGTATGACTATTTCACGGGTGAACTCAAGGAGGTCTCCCGCACATGCTATTCCAAGGATCCGAAGAGCCCCCGTGCGCTGGTCAACTGCTACGGCGCCAACGATGTCCAGGAGGGTGTCGCGATCATGTGGCATGAGAATGTCGATGTCTCCATCACCGGCAATTCCACCAATCCGACGAGATTCCAGCATCCGGTCGCAGGCACCTACAAGAAAGAGCGCACCGATGCCGGCAAGAAGTACTTCTCCGTGGCGAGCGGCGGCGGCACCGGCCGTACCCTGCATCCCGACAATATGGCTGCGGGTCCCGCTTCCTACGGTATGACGGATACGATGGGCAGAATGCACTCCGATGCGCAGTTTGCGGGTTCCTCATCCGTTCCTGCACACGTGGAGATGATGGGCCTTATCGGCGCCGGCAACAACCCGATGGTCGGTATGACCGTTTCCGTGGCTGTTTCCATCGAAGAGGCTGCCAAGGCCGGGAAGTTCTGATCAGAACGGTTTGAAAAGCAGAGTCCCCACATCACTGTGAAGGATGCGGGGACTTTTGCTTATCCGAAAATCAGGAGGAAGATGATGGAACTCAATGATGATGCCCTGCGGGAAGTATCCGGCGGGCTCTCCGTCAACAACGAAGCACCGGTGGCTTACTGCCCGGAATGTAAGAAACCGATGAAAGCACTTGAGGATACGAGGATCGAAGGCGGCAGTACGGGGCAGTACATCTGCAAAACACCGGGCTGCAAGAATGAAAACAAGACCCTGAACAATCTGCAGGTGAAATTCAAGATCTGACGGGAGGTTATGATGAACGAGGAGAATACCGGCAGGACGCTGAACGACGACGAAATGGCCGCGGTATCCGGCGGCGCGGGAAGCGGTGAGAAAACTGCCAAATGTAAAAAATGCAATGTTAACAGGCAATTCATCGTGTACTCCGGCAACCGTGGAAAATGTTCCGTATGCGGCAATATGCAGACAGTCTGAAGATCATTTTGACGGCAGGCATCGACAGATGACGGATAACCATACAAAATTCCTGTACCAGACACCGGAGCGTTACATAGGAAGGCCGGCAGCCGCGAGCATCAAGCCCAGGCTTTTTGTGTGCTGCGAACACGAGATCATGGAGTTCGTGCTGGAAGGGCATCAGCGTCTCGGGCGTCCGGCGGAGCAGGAGATCCCCGATATCCCGGTCACTAACCGGTATCTCTCGAGAGATCACGGCTTCTTTGAGACGGATGGCGGACTTGTCACCTATACCGCCGCGAAGACGACGAACGGGACGATCTTCCGGCGCAGACAGCTGGAGCCGGGTGAACGTGTGGAACTGTGGGACGGCGATGAACTGATCGTTCCGGCTTCCGACAGCGAGAACGGGGTGGATATCCTGCTCGTGTGTGCCATCGTCGAGAACCGGATCAAGATCTGGCGGGATATGCGGCTGGCATCAAGGGACGCGCTGACGGGTCTGTCCGGAAGGAATACGTTCCGTACCTGGTATCTGCAGCGGTACCGCCGATTTGTTGATGACCGCTGTTCGCTGTTCATGCTGGATATCGATTTCTTCAAGCGGATCAACGATGTCTACGGGCACAGTGCCGGCGATGCCGCGCTGAAATATCTTACGGAGCAGCTTCTGCTCACCGTCGCGAGCGACGGCTATGTCTGCCGCTGGGGCGGCGACGAATTTGTCGGTATCATCATGAATGATGCGCTGAACGCAAAACTCGCCCTGGAGGAGATGTCGGAACGGATCGCCGCCACACGGATCGACGACCGTTTCAACATGACGATCAGCGCGGGAGTGGTCGACATCCATACCGTACCGGATCCCGGGGATGTGGATGCGATCGTCATCCGTGCGGATCAGATGCTGTATCAGGCCAAGGAAAACGGGAAGAACCGGATCGAAGCATAAGGAAGCACCGTATCTGTCACAGTTGCTCACTGAAAAGGAGGAAATTTCATGCAGGATTACAAGAAGATCGATCACCAGAGGAATAAGGATGTCGTGCTCCGCTATATCCCGGGGCATTTCATCACGCCCAATTCCCACGTGAATTATTACATGGATCTGACGGACATGAAATCCAGGCAGCGTGAGGCCAGGGCAACGGGCGAAGAGCTCGCGGAGATGTATCTGGCTAGTGATGTGATCGATACGATCCTGTGCCTCAACGGGATGGAGGTCGTGGGAGCGTATCTGGCCAACAAGCTGACCATGGCCGGGATCATCTCCGCCAATTCCCACAAGACCATGTATATCACCTGCCCGGAGTATAACAACAGCGGGCAGATCATGTTCCGCGAGAACAATCAGCACATGATCCGCGGCAAGCACGTCCTGATCCTCATCGATACGGCCACCACGGGTGCCACGCTCCAGAGTGCGATCCGTTCGGTGCGTTACTACAAGGGCGAGGTCGTCGGGATCTCCGCGATCTACTCGCAGGGGACCTCGATCGACGAGATCCCGATCCGGGCACTTTACACGGTCAGGGATCTGCCGGATTATGCGAGCTACAAGCCGGAGAACTGCCCGATGTGCAAGGCCGGCACGCCGGTGGATGCGATCTGCAACGGCTTCGGGTATTCGACGCTGTAAAGCCGCACATGTTTCCTGAATACGGTTTCTGACCCGGATGTCTGCCTTGCGGATGTCCGGGTTCTTATTAAACATGAAAAATGCAAAACTAAACCGGCGGTTTATTTTTTCCGCTGGAAGAGTCGGTTATACTTTGATCATCTTCGATGATAACTCTGATGAAGAAATGAGAGGAGGTCCGATGTCATCTGGCGGTTATCCGCAAAATGTACTGCACGAGATGGGGTTCTCCGAAGCGGAGGCGGAGGGACTTGCCTTTCCGCTCGCACTGATGATCCGTTGCGGGATCCTGCCGGGCAGACTTTTTCATTTATTCTGCCTGCATTATGTGAACGGACTGTCCGCCGAAGAGGCGGCCGAACAGGAAGGGCAGCACGTCAGGCATGTGGAAAGGGAACTGAAACGGATCCGGCAGCTGCTTATGAAGAACCGCTACCGTCTGATCCCGCATCCGGAGATGCGCACGGAAGACCCAGAGGAGGAACTGCCGTACATGGATTTCGATGAGGATGAACCGTATGAGGAGGACCGGATCCCCGGACAGGATCCGCTGCTCATCGATCTGGCAGACGCGGAGTTATCCGTCCGGTCCTATAACTGCCTGCGCCGGGCCGGTATAAAGACGGTCGGTGAGGTTGCCCTGATGGGGACAGAGCGTCTGATGCAGGTGAGGAATCTCGGCAGGAGATCCTGTGAGGAAGTGATCCGCGTGCTCCGGGAACGTTATCACCTGATCGTCCTGTAGAAAATGCGGAACTGATCTTATGTAACAGTGAACAAACTGTAGTTTTTGAAGAAGAGGAGGAAAAAAACATGATACTCAAAGAAACCTTCCGGATGCAGAACCACCTGAACGACCTGATGCAGCAGGCGATGCTCTTTCTGTCAAAGCCGGAGAACATCCTGCGCATCAAGGAGGAACACCAGCGCAGCCGCAGCAATCCGAACGCGCAGGACGAGACCGTCGAGGTCAGACGGGAGTCCGATATGACCGCGGACCGGGTCATCGAGCTCTATCTGGACCTCATCGCCGAGCGGGAAAAGCTCGCAAAGGCCATCAGCAAGGCCAAGGCGGGAGCGGAGCTCGATATCGACGCCGCGCTCTCCGTCAACAAGGCGAAGCAGGAGGCCATCTCCCGGTTTCGCGCTCTCTCCCGTATCAATTCCACGGAGGAGATGAAGACCGGCAAGGATTACCTCATCAATACCGAGGGAAACCAGACGGCCTATGTCTACAACATCCGTTCCGTCAGCACCATCGATTTCAACAGGGAGACGCTGAAGGGCATTGTCAAGCGCCTCCAGCGGGAGTGTGATGAGGTCTCCGCAAAGATTGACCTCATCAATGTCACCCTCGAGGTGGACTACACCCCGAAGTATGACATCGATGACACCTTTGAGGATGCCTATGGGAGAGTGGCAGGGTAACTGATCCACAAAACTTCATAAAGTCCGGTCCGGCACGGGCTGCCGGATCGGAGATCATGACCTGCGGTCTGTCGCTTCGGTGCATCGAAGTACGGTATGCACAGTAGGCTGCAACTATAAAGCGCAAATTCGCAAAGGCGAAATGATCACTATGTGAGGATGAATCAACCGGAGAAACCCGGCAGGGGTACGTCATCCGATCCGGCATACGCGATCCGCCAGCGCGAAAGTCCCGCAATTTTGACCGCCAGTCAGCTCATAAAAACCCGATACGTCGCGAGAGGGGAGGTCCGCCGGAAAGGGCGAAAGCCGGCAGGCGGACCGTATAGAACTCATGATCTGTCCTGGTACAGATCATCATCTCCCGAATGCCGAATGGTCCTGCCAGTCAGGCCATGCACCAGTGCAGGAGGAAAAAATCGACGGAAGCGGTCACGGTCTCTGATCCGGCAGTCCGTTGTCATACGGCATCGGCCACCCTTAACGGGGTATTGACAACACTCCCGAACATCCGTATAATTTCCTTTGTTGATGCGATTTTCCCGCATCGATCCGCAGGATTAGTACATCGGTAGTATGTCAGCTTCCCAAGCTGAAGAGGCGGGTCCGACTCCCGTATCCTGCTCTCGCTACGAGCCACGCTATGATCATTCGAAAATGCGCGACGGAAGCTTGCTTCCGTAAGCGCATTTTTCAGAATAATCAAGTGCGGCGACAGCCGCACAGCGAGTGAGCGCGAAGCGGTCACGAGCGGCAAGCGTGGCGAGTAAATACAAAACCGCGAAGCGATCATGAGATGCCGCAGGGCACATGAGCGCGAAGCGGTCACGAGCGGCGAGCGTGGCGAGTATTTAACGATTTTATTCACCCCGGGGAGGACGATCATGGCAGACGTAAAAGCAGTCACAGAAAAATCCAAAGGCTTCATCGGCGAGCTCCGCGAATTTGTCATGCGCGGCAATGTCCTGGATCTGGCAGTCGGTGTCATCATCGGCGGAGCATTCCAGTCCATCATCAATTCTCTGGTAAATGATATCATCATGCCGGTCATCACCCTGATCACCGGCGGTATCGATTTCAGCAACTGGTTCGTCGCACTCGACGGCGGCAGCTACAGCACACTCGCCGAGGCGCAGGAGGCCGGCGCTGCGACCCTCAATTACGGACTCTTCATCACGGCCATCATCAACTTCCTGCTCATGGCCATTGTGATCTTCTGCATCGTAAAGGCACTCAACAAGATGGCCGAGAAAGCAAAGAAGAAGGAAGAGGCGGCGCCCACGACCAAGATCTGCCCTCACTGCCAGTCGGAGATCAACATCAAGGCGACCCGCTGCCCGCATTGCACGAGCGAACTGGGATAAATGCCTCTTTCCCTTTACTTATCCTTTATCACTTACGCCCTGGCGGCCACCGTGCTGCCGGGGCCTAATAATGTCCTGTTGCTTTCAGTGGCGGGGCGAGCCGGGTTCAGGAAATGCATCCCCCTCATCGCGGGCATCTGGAGCGGACTTATCACGGTGATGGCCATTGCAGGTATCTTCCTGAGCACGCTTGACCGATTCATTCCCCGGATCACACCCATTGTCAAGTACATCGGAGCCGCCTACATCCTCTATCTGGCCTGGAAGACGCTGATCCGAAAACCGGTGGGAGAGGAGAACGACGACCGGGACGCCGGCACTCCTGTCTTTCGGGACGGTTTCCTGCTCCAGTTCCTGAATATCAAGGTGATGATGCTTGGCCTCGCCGCATTCCCGGGATACTTCCTGACGGATGGAGTTACCTGGCCGCGCATCGTCCTGATCCCTCTGTTTGCCGTGTCCATGACCGCCTGCTGCGGTACGGGCAATCTGATCTGGGCGCTGGCCGGCAGTCTGTTAAAACCGCTCTATAACCGTTTCTGCAGGCCGGTCAATCTCTGTATGGCGCTGTTGCTGGTCTGGTGCGCCATCAAGATCCTCATGACAGGAAGATAAACGGATCTCATGCCTTATAATTTATCAAGTATCCGTGTAAATCCGTCACTTGACGAATGGTAAAACTGCTCCTATAATAATGAGCGATTTTGCGCTCTGATACTTTAGCGGATAAAAGTACGGGAGGAGAGAAGTGGCGGTATACAAGAAGATCATGCATGTGGTGACGGTCATAGAGAAGATCGTACTGGCGCTGGCGCTGTGTTTCGTGCTTGCCCTGACCTTCGGCAATGTGGTCGCGCGCAAGGTGTTCCAGCATTCCTGGGGCTTCACCGAGGAGATCGTCGTGGCACTGTTTGTTCTCCTGTCCCTGCTGGCTGCCGGCGTCGCCGCACAGAAAGCCGAACTGGTCAATCTCTCTCTGGTCACGGAGTTTGCCTCCCTGCGCACGAAGAAGATCTTCAAGGTCATCGAGACCGTTTTCTGTGTCGCCTATTCCCTGATCCTTGCGGTGCAGGGGCTTGACCGTATGCGTGTGGATCATACGCAGTCACCGATCCTGCATATCCCGACAACGGTTTTCTGGAGTTTTGTCCTGATCGGCGGTATCTCGATGGCGCTCCATTTTGTTGAGAACTGCATCATCTACTGTCTGGAAACAAAGGAGGAAGCGAAATGATCACAGCGATCCTCTTTATCTCTTTCTTTGCGCTGCTTTTATGCGGCGTGCCCATCGCGATCTGTCTGGGTATGAGCGCGGTGCTCGCGCTGTTCTATGCGATCAATTTTGTGCCGCAGTATGCGGCGCTGTCGCTCTCCATCATCGCGACAAATACCTATACCGGCATCGCCAAATTCCTGCTGCTCGCGATCCCGTTCTTTGTCCTGTCCGGCAATATCATGGCCAAGGCGGGCATCTCGACGAGACTGGTGAAGTTCATCGATGACTGTGTCGGACACAGACGCGGCGGCATGGCCATCGTCTGCGTCATCGTGGCATGCTTTTTCGGCGCGATCTCGGGCTCCGGTCCCGCGACCGTGGCGGCACTCGGTGCCGTCCTGATCCCGGCGATGATCGCTTCCGGGTTCACACCGGCGTTTTCCGAGGCGCTCATGGCGACATCCAGTTCGATCGCCATCGTCATCCCGCCTTCCATCGCTTTCGTTGTCTATTCCTCGATCGTCGGTACCAATGTGGGCGAGATGTTCATGGCGGGCATCGTTCCCGGGATCCTCATGGGCCTTGCCCTTGCCATCGTGGTCATGGTGGAGGCGAGAAAGAAGGGTGTCACGGCGGCACATGAGAGAAGAGACTGGAAGACACGCTTTGCGAGTTTCCGTGAAGCTTTCTGGGGACTGCTGATGCCCGTGATCATCCTGGGCGGTATCTACGGCGGCATCTTCACCCCGACGGAAGCCGCGGCGGTATCCGTGGTCTACGGTCTGATCGTCGGTGTCTTCATCTACAGGGAGGTGAAGATCCGCGATCTGTTCGATATCCTCATTGATTCCGCCAAGACGAGTGGCGGGATCATGCTGATCGTTGCGAGCGCATCGCTGTTTTCCTATTGCTGCATGCTCTTCGGGATCTCGTCCGCAGCGACGAATCTCCTGCGCAGCGTGTCCGGCAATCAGATTGTGTTTCTGCTCATCGTGAACGTGATCTTCCTCATCGCCGGCTGCTTCATCGATGCCAATTCCGCGATGTACATCTTTATCCCGATCATGTATCCGGTCGCGCAGGCGCTCGGATATGATCTCGTGGCATTCGGTATCGTCGCGACCGTGAACCTCGCGATCGGACAGGTGACGCCGCCTGTCGGGGTGAACCTCTTTGTCGCCATGGGGTTAAAGGTGAAGAACGAGAAAGCGGCGGGAGAGGAGTATCACAAGGTGACGCTCCCCATGATCTCCCGTGCCGTTGTTCCGATGATCATCGCCTGCCTTGCGGTGCTGCTGCTCATCACTTATGTGCCCAAGATCTCTCTGTTTCTGATCGGGCATTGAGTATTATCTGAATTAAAGGAGGAAAGAATTATGAAGAAGAAACTGTCAATGGTTCTCGCTGCTGTGATGGCGCTGTCCCTGACTGCCTGCGGCGGCGCGGCTCCGGCGGCTCCCGCCGCATCCGGGAGCGCACCGGCTCTGAGCTACAAGGATTACCAGAGCTCGGACAAGTACGTGGCTGCCACGGAGGCGGCGAAGTATGAGGGCAGCGATGCCTGGCCCGCTACGACATGGAACTTCGACTGCTCCACGGGGGAGACATCCACCTGGGCGCAGGCCGGTTATTATTTCAATGCGCTGATGCAGGAATCCACGGGCGGTGCGGTGAAGGTCGAAGTGTATCCCGGCGAGCAGCTCACCAATGGCGATCAGAAGGCCGGCATTCAGGCACTCATGGATGGATCTCCGATCCAGGTATCGCTCCATTCCAACCTGATCTATGCGAATTTCGATCCCCGCTTTAATGCGGTATCCCTCCCCTATATCTATAAGGATTACAGCGATGTGGACCGGATCCTCGGCGGAGAAGCAGGCGAGAAACTGAAGCAGGTCCTCGCGGAAAAGGGACTCAAGTGTGAAGGCATCGCGGAGAACGGATTCCGTCAGATCACGAATTCCAAGCAGCCCATCACCAAGGTCGACGATCTCGCGAATATCAAGATGAGGATCTGCTCCAACGATCTGTGTGCCGAAGTGTATAAGGAGTGGGGCTGCGATGCCTCCGTCATGAACTGGGCGGAGACCTATACGGCACTGCAGCAGGGCACCGTGGACGGCGAGGAGAATCCCGAGACGGCCATTGCCTCCGCTTCCGTACAGGATGTGCAGGATTACATCTCTCTGTGGAATGCTTATTATGACTGCCTCTTCTTCTGCATCAATCAGGCGGCCTACGATCAGTTCACCGATTCCCAGAAGGCGGTGATCGATGCCAACGCGGCCAAGGCGGTGGCTTATCAGAAAGAGCTTAACAGGAAACAGGTGGATGAGCTGGTCGCCGAGTGGAAGAGCAACGGTGCCATGCAGGTGACGGAGCTGTCCGAGGTGGACAGCGATTCCTTCCGGAATGCCGCATCAGGTGCGGCGGACTGGTATAAGGGCCAGCTGGTTGCTTCCGGCATGAGCGATGCCGATGCGCAGAACTTCATCGACGCATTTACGAAGTGATCCGACCGAAAATCAAAGGGAGCAAAAACCTCCGGCAGAAATCTCTGCCGGAGGTTTTTTACTGAGCCGTGAATGATCCGTGAGAGGGCATCAGAAACGGGTGCTCCCTCTTTTGACCGGTTCTCCGTTGAAGAATTCATTTTCGGGAAACGTGCCGCCGCCCAGGACATCCAGAAGTGTTTTCACGGCATGCTCGCTGATTTCCTCCAGATGATTGTTGACGGAGGTGAGTTCCGGCGTGCAGCATTTTGTGAGCAGGGAATTGTTGTAGCCGATGATCTGCAGTTCATCCGGAACCCGGATCCCGGCTTTCTGCGCAAATCTGACGGCTCCAACGGCCAGATAATCTTCGGAGCACATGATGGCCGAGAAGTGCATACCGGATTCGTGCAGCCGTTCCAGCCGGGTGGCCACGCCGTCGATATCTTCCCGGTCGCCCACGTAGAGCAGGTGGAAATTGTCTTCGATCCCGCGCTCCGCACAGGCATCCAGAAAACCGGATTGCTTCTTGTTGCCGCTGTAGGACTGGGTATCATAGAAGTAGAGCAGACTCTTTGCACCGCTGTCGATGAGTGCGAGCGTGGCATCCATGCTCGCCTGGTGATCATCGCAGCCGGTGCTGTACACATTGGGATGATCGAGCTGGCCGTTCAGGATGATGACAGGCACTTTCCCGGCTGCTTCGCGGATGTAGTCGTTGTCCGATTCCTCCTGTCCGATGAAATGGGAGCCGACCAGTATGATCCCGTCCACTTCTCTGGATATGAGCAGGCGGAGCGCATCCTGTTTCCGCTGCATCGTGTATCCGGTCGTGCACAGCATGGACAGGTAACCGGCTTCGCTCAGGCGTCTTTCCAGATAATAGATCGCCTTGGCCAGATACATGTCGGAAGAATCGGCACACAGAATACCTACGATTTTAGAGTTGCGGTTCATACCGGGCTCCTTTCTGTCAGTGTGTCTCCAACGGGAAGTTGAAATAACGGACGGCGTTATTATAAGAGATATCCTTAACGATCTCTCCGAGAGTCTCGAGATCAGAAGCGGGGAATTCGCCGTTCTCCACAAGCGTGCCGAGGAAATTGCACAGGATCCTGCGGAAATATTCATGCCGCGTGTAGGAGGTGAAACTCCTGGAATCCGTCAGCATCCCGACAAATCCCGAGAGATTGCCGGATTCGGCAACGGCCGAGAGCTGGTCCTCCATGCCGCATTTCGTGTCATTGAACCACCAGGCGCTTCCTTGCTGGAGCTTTGCCACGGCAGGACCCTCATTGAAGCAGTTCAGGATCGTATTGATGATCGCCAGGTCGTTGGGGTTCAGACTATACAGGATGGTCCTGGGAAGCTGTCCCCTGCTGTGAAGCGCATTCAGGAAATCGGCGAGTTCGCCCATGGGGTAGTAGGCATCGATGGAATCATAACCCGTGTCGGGCCCCAGGCGGTCATACATGGGGGTGTTGTTATTTCGCTTACAGCCGAAATGCAGCTGCATGACCCACCCTCTGCGGGAGATCTCCGCACCTTCGAAGAGCATGAAGGCGGTCTGGTAGGCGAGATCCTCATCATGGCTCACGGTGTCACCGGCCATCGCCTTTTTAAAGATCCGCTCGATCTCATTGTCGTCAGCGGGGCGGTACATCACGTATTCCAGTGCATGATCCGTGACGCTGCAGCCTCTGGCGGCGAAATAGTCCAGACGGTTCACGAGTGCCTGCTTCAGATCCGCAAAGGTTGCGATGGAGATCCCGGATACTTCCGAGAGTTTTGCAATGTATTCCTTAAAACCGGGAGCGGCTATGTTCTTGGCTTTGTCCGGACGCCAGGCAGGGACCACTTTGGTGGTGAAACTCTTATCCGCTGCGATCTTTTCATGCCACTCGAGCGTGTCCACCGGATCATCGGTGGTGCAGATCAGCGTGACACCGCTCTTTTCGATGAGGCCCCGCACGCTCGAATCCGGCTGCGCGAGGACACGGTTGCACAGATCATAGACTTCGCCGGCGGTCTTTTCATTCAGCACACCGTCATATCCGAAATACTTCCTGAGCTCGAGATGCGCCCAGTGGTAGAGCGGATTGCCGACTGCCTTGCCGAGGCACTTTGCAAATGCCAGGAATTTCTCCCTGTCGGGCGCATCCCCGGTCATGTATTTTTCGTCCAGGCCGAAGGCACGCATGAGGCGCCATTTATAATGGTCTCCGCCAAGCCATACCTGTGTGATGGTCTCAAAATGACGGTCCTCGGCGATCTCCTGCGGAGAGATGTGGCAGTGATAATCGAGGATCGGCATCGTCTCGGCATAGTCATGGTAGAGACGGACGGCGGTGTCGTTTGTTAAGAGAAAATCCTTGTCCATAAACGGTTTCATCAATACTACCTCCTTCAGGGTTTTGACGCCGGATACGATAATTATAATCAATGAAAAACGGTTACGCAATAAATGAGTTCGGGATAACAAGATATGCACTGTATTACATAATAAACGCAATATTTTCTTGCAAGCATGCGGCTTCTATGATAGTATTTAAACTGCGGGTAAATGAGCCCCGCGACACAGTAAACAGTAACAAGGAGGTAAGTGATGAAGAAGAAATTGGTATCAGTATTCATGGCTGCCACGCTGGTCGTCTCTCTTGCGGCCTGCGGTGAAGCCGCCCCTGCGGCACCCGCTACGGACGCGACCGCTCCGGCAGCAACGGAAGCCGCACCCGCAGCGGATGCACCCGCTGCGACAGAGGCAGCTCCGGAAGCTCCCGCCGAGTACAATCTCGAGACCCTGACCATGGTCGTCGACGGTACGCTTACGGCGAATAAGGACAGCGGCCAGAAGGAATTCAACGAGCAGTGGGATGCCTATGTGTCCGAGCGTCTCGGCCATCCGATCCATCTGGACATCCAGCAGCAGGATCACTCCGGCTATGTGGATGCGGTCGGCCGTATCTTTGCGTCCGGCAGCATGCCTGATGTGATGATCATGCCCGCGTCCATGTATTCCCAGTATCTCAACACCGGCATTCTCTGGGATATGACCGATGCTTACAACAATGCGGAATTCCAGTCCCGCATGCTGTATCCCGCAGTCAATGAGGCTGTCCAGAAGGTCGGCGGCGGCAGACTCTACGGTCTTGCTCCCACCTACGGCAACGGCTGTGTGACCTATGTCAAGAAGGCCTGGCTGGACGCGGTCGGCATCGATCCCGCGAGCATCAAGACCTATGATGACTACTACAACATGCTCAAGGCGTTCCATGAGCAGGATCCCGACGGCAACGGCAAGGACGGCGACACCTACGGCACCATCGCCGCGGGCTACCTGAAGAGCGATGAGGCTCCCTACATCAACTATCTGCCCGAGTTCTGGCAGGATGCCTATCCGGCCATCTATCAGAAGGACGGCCAGTGGATCGACGGTTTCCAGGAGAATGCGACCAAGGAAGGCCTGAAGAGACTTGCGCAGGCTTACAAGGACGGCGTCATCGATCCCATCACCCTGACCGCAGGCACCAAGGATGCCCGTGAGAAGTGGTTCTCCAATGACCAGACCGGTTCCGCCGGTGCATTCACCTACTGGGCAGGCACCTGGTATCAGAACCTGACCGACTCCCTCAGCAAGAACGATGTGGACAGCGAGATCGTTGAGCTCGCTCCGATCGCCGAGGTCGGTGCCTACATCAACCGTGAGGCTCCCGTGTGGGTCATCATCGATGACGGCGACGGTGACAATGCCCGTGAGCAGGCCGTCTTTGACGCGTTCTTCGAGACCATGCTGGACGGCGGCTTCGGCCAGATCCTCTGGACCTACGGTGCCGAGGATGTGCACTGGTCCACCAAGGCTGAGTCCTTCACGACCAATGCGAACGATCCCGACAAGAAGAAGGATTACGAGTACGAGGAAGGCAAGTTCCATCTCCGTCCTTCACCGAATGACCCTGACACCATCTGGAAGAAGAACCATCTTGATCCCGCTCTGACGATCTGCTCTCTTGCGGGTGATTATGCGGACTTCGTATCTACCTCCAGCCTGGCGGCAGAGGGCAACAAGTTCTTCACCGAGCACATGAAGGATGCACCTTCGTCTCCTTCTTCCGAGACCCTGACGGAAGCGGCCGGCACCATCAAGGATGCCAAGGATAAGGTCGTCTCCGCTGTCATCGTCGACGGCGCCGATGTGGATACCGCGATGGAGGGCTATGTGGCCGAGGTCGGTGATATCGTTGCACAGATCCTTGACGAGCTGAATTCCGCTCAGTAAGACAGAAAAATATCTGCCCTGCTTCGGAACCTCCGGAGCAGGGCATTTCTATCATCACGGACCTGCGGGTCCATCCCGATCTGAGTAGAGGAGAGAAGCTCATGGCAAAGGAAAAAGTCTCGAAGAGCGGATTCAAGATCCGCAAAAAGCCTCTCGGACTCCGCATATGGAATGCCAGAGGATATTATCTGATGTTCCTACCCGTACTGATCTTTGTATTGATATTCTATTACTGGCCGATGCTTGGCGTGCGTTTCGCGTTCTTTGATTACAAGCCCGTCGGTGTATCGAAATTCGTCGGGTTCAAGAACTTCGACAAGATGTTCAACGGCATCGGCGCGAAGAATTTCTGGACCTCCTTTACCAACACTCTGGTACTGAGCACTGTAAAACTCGTCATCACGACCCTGGCTTCGGTCATCGTGTCCGTCTTCATCTTCGAGATGGGCAACATGATCGTCAAGAAGGTCCTGCAGACCGTGATCTATCTGCCGCACTTCATGTCCTGGGCAGTGGTGGCTTCGATCTTTTCCCTGTTCCTGTCTCCCTCCGCGACCGGTATGGTAAACAACATGGTCTTTAACGGAGACACGAGCAAATTCATCTATTTCCTGGCGGATAAGTCGTGGTGGCGTCCGATCTTCTACCTCATCAATCTGTGGAAGGAGACCGGGTGGGGGACGATCATCTTCCTCGCGACGCTCTCCGGGATCAATCCGGAATTGTATGAAGCGGCGGATATCGACGGTGCGACCCGCATGCAGAAGATCCGCTACGTCACGATCCCGGCCCTTATGAACACCATCATCACCGTGCTGATCCTGAACCTGGCCAAGGTCATGAACATGTTTGAATCCGTGTTTGTCCTGTACAATCCGAATGTCTACGAGCAGTCGGACGTGATCTCCACCTACATCTACAGACAGACCTTTGCCAATGCGCTGCCCAACTACGGATATTCCACCGCTGTGGGTCTCTTCAAATCCCTGGTGGGCTGTGTGCTGGTCCTGATCTGCAACTGGCTGAGCAAACGTACCCGCGGCCGCGGGATCATCTAAAGGAGGCTTGCAATGGCAAAGGATATGAGTGCGGTTGCCGGCCGCAAGAGAAAATTCCAGCTGTTCGATCTTGTCAATTATCTGGTCTTCATCTTCCTTGGGCTCGCGATCCTGGTCCCCATCTGGAAGGTGCTGGTGGATTCCTTTAACGCGGTCGGCGTCTATCAGTTCCGGCTCTGGCCGAACCGTTTCACGGTGGACGGATACCGGACCATCATTGAGACGCAGGCCCTGTACCGGCCCTTCATCAATTCCGTGGTGACGACGCTGCTCGGCACCCTGCTGGGTCTGGTGCTCGCCACACTGGGCGGCTATGTGCTCGTCAAGACCGATGTGCCGGGCCGCGGTGCGCTGGCCTATTTCCTGCTCTTCACGATGATCTTCTCCGGCGGCATGATCCCGGAGTACCTCGTGATGAAGAAGATCGGTCTGGTCGACAGCATGTGGATCCTGGTGTTCAAGCACGGCATGAATGTCTACAATCTCGTCCTGATGAAGAACTTCTTCGAGGGCATCCCGGAATCGCTGTATGAAGCGGCGGAGATCGACGGCTGCTCCCCGATGGGGATCTTCTTCAAGATCGTGCTGCCGCTGTCCAAGGCGGCTCTTGCCTCCATCGGCCTGATGTTCGCCGTTACGATCTGGAATGATTACTCCACGGTGAAGATCTACATCATGAATCCGAACCAGGTGAACTTCCAGTACAAGCTGCGCAACATGGTCATGGATGGCGATACACCGACTACCGCATATAAGGTGTCGCAATCGACACTGTTCAACGCGGGCATCATCTCCGCGATCCTGCCGTTCATGCTGCTGTATCCGTTCCTGCAGAAATACTTCGTGCAGGGCGTGAACATCGGCGCGGTCAAGGAGTAACGGTACGGGATCCATGCGTATCATTCACTGGGCCGGCGATTCCACGGTAGCGGTCAATAAGTACATGACCTGGCCGCAGACCGGGATCGCACAGGCATTTGACCGCTATACCGCGGAGGATGTGCTGATCGATTCGCATGCCATCAACGGCAGGAGCACCAAAAGCTTCGTCGATCAGGGGAGGCTCGCAAAGATCGAAGCGTGTCTTTCCCCCGGCGATTTTCTCTTCATCCAGTTTGGTCATAATGATGAAAAAGAGGAGGATCCGGATCGCTATACCGATCCGGATACCTCTTTTGTCGAGCACTTAAAGCTGTTTCATGAGACAGCCGTCCGGCACGGTGCGCATCCTCTCTTTATCACTCCCGTGGAACGCCGTCTGTTCGAGCGCACGGGAGGGCTGGTGCCATCCGCCCATACTCCCTATGCGAACGCGATGATCCGTACGGCCGGGGAACTGCAGGTTCCCGTCGTGGATCTGTGCAGGATCAGCCGCAGCTTTCTGAACGCGGAAGGGGATGCCGCGACGGCGCAGTATTACATGAACACGGCCCCCGGTGAATACCGCCGGTCGCCGGAAGGACAGACCGACAATACGCATCTGAAGTACGAGGGTGCCATGCTGTATGCGGGGATGATCGCGCGTGCCGTGCGCACATTTCCGGAACCCTACGCATCCCTGATCATCGGGGATCTGGACGGTGATACGGCTGATTTTTTCCCGGTCAACAGGATCAATGAGGGATTTACGGATGGATGAAGCAAGATCGGAGCGGCATTTCGGAGGGGACCTGAACGCACGCGCAGGGATCGTAGAGGAAAGCTACGCGAAGCATAAAGGACATCCGCTCCTCACCCTGACAGGCATTTTCAGGGGCTATTATCATAATTTTGTCCTGTCTGCATTTTTCTATATCATCAAGCATTCCCCCGTCTGGGTACTGCCCATCGCCACCGCCAATATCATCAACGAGGTGACGGACGGAACGCCGCTCGCGGCGACGCATATAAATCTCTACGGCCTGATGCTGGCGGCTCTGTTCATCCTGAACGTACCGATGAACCATCTGCATCAGCATTTCCGTTCCGCGGCGATCCGTTCCGCTGAGGCGGGGCTCCGTTCGGCGTTGGTGCACAAGATCCAGAAGCTCACGATCCCTTATTACAGGCAGATCCAGAGCGGCCGTCTGCAGTCCAAGATCATCCGTGATGTGGAAGCGGTGGAAGGTGTCAGCACGCAGCTGTTTGTCGGCGCGCTGAACGTCGGCATCAACCTCGCAGTTGCGCTCGCCGTTACCGTCACGAGGAGCCGGATCGTCTTTCTGGTCTTCCTGTTCATGGCACCTGTCGCGGCGCTGCTCATGTGGGGCTTCCGCAAACCGATCGGTCTCCGCAACAGGAGCTTCCGCAAGGAACTGGAGAATACGGGTGCTGTCGTGAACGAGATGGTGCAGCTCCTTCCCGTGACCAGAGCGCACGCGCTCGAGGAGGAGGAGATGCGCAGGATGGATGTGCATCTCCATCATGTGGCAAAAGAGGGTTACGGACTCGATCTGATCCAGGCGGATTTCGGTGCCGTGAGCTGGGGATTATTCCAGCTCTTCCAGGTGCTCTGTCTGGTCTTTACCGCGCACCTGGCCAGCCGCGGGACGATCCCCGCCGGTGATGTCGTCCTGTATCAGAGCTATTTCACAACGCTTGTCGCGCAGGTCTCGGCCATCATGAACCTGCTGCCCACGATCGCGCGGGGACTCGAATCGGTCAACAGCATCGGAGAGGTCCTGCTTTCCGACGAGGTGGAGGACACCGCCGGCGGAACGGCCATTGAGGCACCGCAGGGGTCCTTTGATTTCCGCGATGTCACGTACCGTTATCCGGGTACGGACAAGGATGTCCTGCAGGATCTGACACTTCATATCCCGGCCGGTACCAGAGTGGCATTTGTCGGCGAATCCGGCGCGGGCAAGAGCACGCTCATCAATATGGTCATCGGATTTCTGGTGCCGGAAAAAGGACAGGTGCTGCTGGACGGACAGGATCTTGCAACGGTCGATCTGCATTCCTACCGGAAGCATCTGGCAGTCGTACCGCAGGAGACGATCCTGTTTTCCGGGACCATAAGGGAGAACATCCTCTACGGGACGAAGGATGTGTCGGAGGAGACGCTGCAGCGTGTCATTGAGGAGTCCGGCCTGCGGAATGTGCTCGTCCGGCTTCCGGACGGGCTGGAGACCAAAGTGGGAGAGCACGGGAATCTCCTGTCCGGAGGACAGAAGCAGCGGATCGCCATTGCGCGCGCACTGATCCGTGATCCCCGAGTGATCATTCTGGATGAAGCGACCAGCGCGCTGGATGCAATATCGGAACAGGAGGTCACGGAGGCACTCGATGGCGTGTGCGCCGGCAGGACCACTTTTGTTGTCGCACATAAGCTGAAGACAGTAGAGAGCGCGGATCTCATCGTTGTCCTGCAGGACGGACGCGTTGTGGAATCCGGCACTCCCGCGGAGCTTGTGGCAAAGAAGGGCTACTATGCAGAACTGAGGGGGATGGGAGGCTGAAGATGCAGATCGGATTAAGACTTCATGACAGCGCGGCGGCTCCTCTGCCGGAGAGACTGCGCACGATCCGTTCACAGGGGTTCTCCTGCGTCCATATCGCACTTTCCAAAACGGAAGGCTGTACGGCAGCCGCAGAAGCGCTCACGCCGGGATATGCGATGTGGCTGAAGCGGATCTTTGCGGAGGCGGGACTGGACATCGCGGTGCTCGGCAATTACCTGAATCTTGCGCATCCGGATCCGTTAAAATACATGGAGATCCGGGAGAAGTATCTGGCGCATATCCGCTTTGCGTCGATCCTGGGCTGCGGCATGGTCGGCACAGAGACCGGAGCGCCGAACGAACGTTACGCGTATGATAAGGAGTCCTGCCATTCCGATGAAGCGCTGAAACTGTTTATTGACCGGGTCAGACCGGTGGTGCGTTACGCGGAGCAGATGGGTGTGATCCTGGCGATCGAGCCCGTCTACAAACACATTGTCTGTGATCCGCGGCGGGCGCGAACGGTCCTTGATACGATCGGGTCCCCCAATCTGCAGATCATCTTCGATCCGGTGAATCTCCTGCACGGTGACAATCTCGCCGACAGAGATTCTGTGATCGGCGAAGCGATCGAGCTGCTCGGCCCGGACATCGCGATGATCCATCTCAAGGATTATGTGCCGAAGGAGGACGGCAGCGGAGAGCTCGCCGCCTGTGCCTGCGGGACCGGGCAGATGGATTACCGCGCGGTTCTTGCGTTCGCCCGGGAGAAGAAGCCGTACATCCATGCGACTTTGGAGAATACGGTGCCGGAAAATGCGGTCGCGGCGCGTGAGTTCATAGAGAGACTCTACATGGAGGAAGAAGGGAACGGTCTTACGGACGGGATTGACATTGCGGTCAGATTGCATGATGATATTGCAAAGACGGAGCCGGAGGAAGAGCCGGAGGCCGAACCGGTTTCCGCCAATCTCGTCCTCACAGGCTGTGAGGCGTGCACCTTCCCCGTAGGGGGAGAACTTTTCACCGTCCGGGAGGTCTACATCCGCGGCAATGAAGTGTGGATGACGGATGCAGGCGGCGCGCCGGCGATCGGGCTTGACTGCGAATACGGCGTTTGCAAGCGGATCGATGCACCCGAACTGCACGCGCCCTATGTCATCGACGTGACGGAGGATAAAAATCTCTCCGGCATCGTGCACACGCTGGCGACCATGTACCGGATCCTCTCGAAGAACATGGTACAGGATCCGGAGACCGTTTGCGCAAAGATCCGCGACAGGGCGAACAGTACTCTGAACGATGCCGGCATCACGATGCGTTTTACGCCGCAGTTGCTCAAATTCATCAAGGACAAGCGCTTCATCACGCTCGAGGAAGTGGTGGATCTCGTGTCCCTGCCCGAACAGGAGGTTGTTGGAGAAATTGTGGAATCCTGGTAACGACAATCCGTATAAGAAGAGGACCTGGTACCGGCTGGATAATGCCGCCAAGATGATCCCTTCGTCGACCCATTTTTCCAATACGAGGGTTTTTCGCATCTGCTGTGAACTGCATGAGGAAGTGGAGCCGGAACTTCTCCAGGAGGCG